>JANMKM010000200.1:0-1650 GCA_031372035.1 Rhodoferax sp.
GCAATGGCGCCGCCGTTCACATTGACCTTGGACGTGTCCCAGCCCATTTCCTTGTTCACAGCGCAGGCCTGCGCGGCGAAGGCTTCGTTGATCTCCAGCAGGTCCAGGTCCTGCGGCTTCCAGCCGGCACGCGCCAGCGCCTTGGTGGAGGCCGGCACCGGCCCCATGCCCATGTAGGCTGGGTCGAGGCCACTGGTGGCGAAGCTGGCAATGCGGCCCAGCACCTTCAGATTCAGGCTGGCAGCCTTGGCGGCGCTCATCACCATCACGGCAGCGGCGCCGTCGTTCAGGCCGGATGCATTGCCGGCGGTCACACCACCGGCCTTGTCAAAAGCCGGGCGCAGCCCCGCCAGGGCTTCGGCATTGGTCTTCTTGTTAATGAACTCGTCACTGGCAAAAACGATCGGGTCGCCCTTCTTCTGCGCAATGGTGAAGCCGAAGATCTCGTCCTTGAACTTGCCGGCTTCCTGGGCCGCAGCGGCCTTCTGCTGGCTGCCGAGCGCCAGGGCGTCCTGCTGCTCGCGACTGATGCCGTACTTCTTGGCCACGTTCTCGGCCGTGATACCCATGTGGTACTGGTTGTACACGTCCCACAGTCCGTCGACGATCATGGAATCGATCATCTTCCAGTCGCCCATGCGCTGGCCATCGCGTGAACCCATCAGCACGTGCGGCGAGGCGCTCATGCTTTCCTGGCCGCCGGCAATCACGATCTCACTGTCCCCCCAGGCCACGGCCTGGGCCGCCAGCATCACGGCCTTCAGGCCGGAGCCGCAGACGGCGTTGATCGTCAGCGCCGGCGTGCCCTGGTCGAGGCCGCTCTTGATCAACGCCTGGCGCGCCGGGTTCTGGCCGGCACCGGCTGCCAGCACCTGGCCCATGATGACCTCGCCAATCTGTTCCTTGGCCAGGCCGCTGCGGCGCAGCACCTCGGCGATGGTGGCCGCGCCCAGTTCGGTGGCCGGGGTCTTGGCCAGGGTGCCGCCGAATTTGCCGACGGCAGTGCGGGCGGCGGCGACGATGACGATGTCTTGCATTTTTTGCTCCTGTTGGTGTGCTGGGGGAAATTCTGGCCGGGCGCCCATGGCCCGGCCGGCGATGGGGTCCGCGCTCAGGCCGAAGCCTTGGCCTTCACGTAGCTGCCGGGTGCCGGTTCGATGGCCTTGTACTTGCCCTTGCCATAGCCCTTGGGCGCGGCAATCTGCTTGCCGGCATATTCCTTGAGCCAGTGCTGCCAGTCGGGCCACCAGCTGCCGGCGTGCTCGGTGGCGCCGGCAATCCAGTCGTCCACCTTCGCCGGGAACTTGGCGCCGGTGCTGGTCCAGTGGCTGCGCTTCTTCTTCGCTGGCGGGTTGATCACCCCGGCAATATGGCCCGAGGCACCCATCACGAAGCGCTTCTTGCCCGGCAGGTGCTGGGTAGAGGCGTAGGCACCGGCGATCGGCACGATGTGGTCCTCGCGTGAGCCGTAGATGTAGACCGGCATGTCCACCGCATTCAGGTCGATCTCCTCACCACACACCGTCAGCCGCTCGGGCTTGATCAGGTTGTTTTCCAGGTAGGTGTTGCGCAGGTACCAGGCATAGAACGGCCCGGGCAGGTTGGTCGAATCGCTGTTCCAGTACAGCAGGTCGAAGGGCGGCGGGGTCT
>JANMKM010000241.1:0-1856 GCA_031372035.1 Rhodoferax sp.
CCGGCCTGGTATTCGCGCAGAAACTCGGCAAACACCCGGTCCTTGTATTCGGCGGCGAAGTTGACATGCTCGATCTCGATGCCCAGCACGTCGGCCACGGCCGCGGCATCGATGAAGTCAACGTTCGATGAGCAGTATGCGCTGTCATCGTCGTCTTCCCAGTTCTTCATGAAGATACCCACCACGTGGTAGCCCTGCTGCTTGAGCAGCCAGGCGCTGACCGCGGAGTCCACGCCGCCGCTCAAACCCACCACCACTTTCTTGCTGGAAACCGCGTTCTTCATTGCCCGCAATTATCCGTGGCACACCCATCCCCCTGCCGCCGTGCGGCTGCTCGCGCCGCTGCGGCGTACTCCGGCGAGGTGCGCTGGGCTGCCCACACATGTCCGATCTGGTTCATACAGCCCAACCCGATCAAAGCTAGGCCGCGCAGGCCATCGCGGTTACAGTGCGTGCGTCTGCGCGTCGGCAACAACGACTGCCAGACGGCCCGGGCCATGCGTGTCGGGCCGGCCCAGCGCGGGCATGGGGCCCGATGCTGCCTTGCCTGGTTTCACCATAACGCGGAGACTCTTCATGTCAAACACATTGCGCTCTTCTCTGGTTTCTTGTGGCGTTGCCCTTCTGGCAGCTGGTAGCTGTCTGGCGCAGACGCCACCGGCCCCCAACCCATTGGACAACATCCCAGAGAAGCAGCCCTTCGACGTGCCGTATGGCGCACCGATCTCGCTGGACCGGGCCGACGCGGCCCTGAATGCCGCGTTGGGTGAGTCAAAAACCCGGGGTTGGAAACTGAGCTGTGCCGTGGTCGACTCCGGTGCTGCGCTGGTGTCGTTCAAACGTCAGGATGGAGCCCCACTGTCATCGACCGACATCGCCATCCACAAGGCTCGGGCCTCGGCCAAGTTCCGGCGCGAGACCAAGGTGTTCGAATCCAGTATCCAGGCAGGTTTCAATTACCTGGTCACGCTTGACGACCTGATCGCGTCGCGTGGCGGCAATCCGCTGGTGGAAGGCGGCAAGCTCATCGGCGCCATCGGCTGCTCCGGCGGCACAGGCTCGCAGGACGAAGTGGCCTCCAAGGCCGGCGTGGCGACGGTCAAATAAGCGCCCGCCTCGGCTGGTCCGGCACACCAGCGTGTTCGACGTTCTGGTCATCGGTGGTGGCAACGCGGCTTTGTGCGCCGCGCTGATGGCGCGCGAAGCCGGTGCCAGCGTGTTGCTGCTGGAAGCAGCGCCACGAGAATGGCGCGGTGGCAACTCCAGCCACACCCGCAACCTGCGCTGCATGCACGATGCGCCGCAGGACGTGCTGACCGATGCCTACCCGGAAGAGGAGTACTGGCAAGACCTGCGCAAGGTCACGGCTGGCCGGACCGACGAGCAGCTGGCACGGCTGGTGGTCCGGGCCTCGTCCAGTTGCCGAGACTGGATGCGCAAGCATGGCGTGCGCTTCCAGCCGTCACTCTCCGGCACGCTGCACCTGTCGCGCACCAATGCCTTCTTCATGGGCGGCGGCAAGGCGCTGGTCAATGCCTATTACCGCAGCGCCGAGCGCCTCGGTGTGCAGATCCGCTATGGCAAACCTGTGGACCGGCTTGACATCCAAGACGGGCAGTTCGTCGCCGCATACGCTGGCGCCGAGCGCTTCGAGGCCCGGGCCTGCGTGCTGGCAGCCGGCGGCTTTGAGTCCAACCGGGAATGGCTGCGCCAGGCCTGGGGCCAGAACGCGCTGGGTGAATGGCCGGGCGACAACTTCCTGATACGTGGCACCCGCTTCAACATGGGCGTGTTGCTGAAATTCATGATCGATGAGGCCCACGCCGACGCCATTGGCGACGCCTCGCAATCGCACT
>JANMKM010000267.1:0-4309 GCA_031372035.1 Rhodoferax sp.
CACCGCGCTGGAACTGGGGGTCGAGGTGGTGCCCGTGATCAACAAGATGGATCTGCCGAATGCCGACCCGGACAATGCGCGCGCAGAGATCGAAGATGTCATCGGGATCGACGCGGCGCATGGCATCCTGTGTTCCGCCAAGACCGGACTGGGCATCGACGACATACTGGAAGCCATTGTTGCCCGGATTCCCGCACCAAAGGGCGATCCGTCAGGGGCCTTGCGTGCAATGATCATCGACAGCTGGTTTGATGCATATGTAGGCGTGGTCATGTTGGTGCGGGTCGTCGATGGGAGATTGGCAAAAGGCGAGCGGATCAAGCTCATGGCAAGTGGTGCGCTCTACAACGCCGACAGCCTGGGCGTCTTCACGCCGGCCAACCAGCCACGCGAATCACTGGAGGCGGGTGAGGTCGGCTACATCATTGCCGGCATCCGGGAACTGCAGGCGGCGAAGGTGGGCGACACCGTGACGCTCATCAAGGCTGGCTCCGGTGGCGCGCTGCTCACGGCCACCCAGCCCCTGCCTGGCTTCAAGGAGATCCAACCGCAGGTCTTTGCGGGTCTGTATCCCACGGAGGCGAACCAGTACGAGGGCTTGCGTGACAGCCTGGAGAAGCTCAAGCTCAATGACTCGTCGCTCCAGTACGAGCCGGAGGTGTCACAAGCACTGGGCTTCGGCTTTCGCTGTGGGTTCCTGGGCTTGCTGCACATGGAAATCGTGCAGGAGCGGCTTGAGCGCGAATTCGACCAGGATCTGATCACCACGCCACCCAGCGTGATCTACCAGGTGGTCAAGTCGGACGGTGAAGTGGTCATGGTCGAGAACCCGTCGAAGATGCCGGAGCAGGGGCGGACCGCGGAAATTCGTGAGCCTATTGTGACGGTTCACCTTTACATGCCGCAAGAATATGTGGGGCCAGTCATGACCCTGGCCAATCAGAAGCGGGGTATCCAACTCAACATGAGCTACCACGGCCGACAGGTGATGTTGACCTACGACCTGCCATTGGGCGAGATCGTGCTCGACTTCTTCGACAAGCTGAAGTCCGTCAGTCGCGGTTACGCTTCCATGGAATACAGCTTCAAGGAGTACCGTGCTGCGGATGTGGTCAAGGTCGATATCCTCCTCAACGGCGAGAAAGTTGACGCCCTGTCGATCATCGTGCACCGCTCGCAGTCGCAGTACCGTGGGCGTGCAGTGGTGGCCAAGATGCGTGAGATCATTTCGCGCCAGATGTATGACGTCGCAATCCAGGCGGCGATCGGGGCCAACATCATTGCGCGTGAGACAATCAAAGCGCTTCGCAAGAACGTCATTGCCAAGAGTTACGGGGGCGATATTTCGCGCAAGCGCAAACTGCTGGAAAAGCAGAAAGCGGGCAAGAAGCGCATGAAGCAAATTGGAACTGTCGAGGTGCCGCAGGAGGCATTCCTGGCGATTTTGAGGGTGGAAGATTGATGCAGGTATTGACGTCGTTGGTTCTGGCGGCTTTTGCGGGATACGCAGCGGCCTGGTACACGGGATATCTGGAAGGCAACTTTGCACTGTTGTTGTTTTTTGCAACAGTGGTGACCGGGATCTACTGGTTTGCCGAACGATTCCACTTCTTGCCGCAACGCCAAATGGCGGCGGTGGCGCTTGAAGAGCAGTCCACGGTGCGGCGCGCCGAACTCGCGAAGAAGGGCATTACCCAGGTAGACGGAGACATCGAGGCGGCCCGCGAGCAGGTCCTCATGCAGCCATGGTGGCTCGATTGGACCGCCGGTTTGTTCCCGGTCATCATTGTTGTCTTCCTGTTGCGTTCGTTTCTGTTCGAACCGTTCAAGATTCCCTCCGGCTCCATGATTCCAACCTTGCTGGTGGGTGACCTGATACTGGTCAACAAGTTTCACTATGGCCTGCGTCTGCCGGTGCTCAACACCCGGATTACCGAGGGAGCGGCGCTGAAACGTGGCGATGTGATGGTGTTCCGGTATCCGCCCAAGCCGAGCCAGGACTACATCAAGCGCGTGGTTGGCATACCGGGTGATGAGGTGGCCTATTTGAACAAGCGGCTTAGCATCAATGGGCGCGCCGTAGTGACCAAGCCGGTGCCGGAATTCTTTGATGAAGATGCCATGCGCTACTTCAAGCAGTTCGAGGAAGTGCTGGGCGACAAGCCACACCGGCTGCTCAACGACGAGGAGCGGCCGGCATTTGTTGCTGGCGCTTCGGACTTTGGATTTCGGCAGAATTGTCGCTACAGTGTGGAAGGTGTGGTCTGCAAGGTGCCCGAAGGTCATTACTTCATGATGGGTGATAACCGCGATAATTCCCTGGATTCGCGCTACTGGGGTTTTGTGCCAGACCAGAACATCGTCGGCAAGGCCTTCTTCGTATGGATGCATTTCTGGGATTTCAAGCGCATCGGGTCGTTTGATTAGGATTGTTTGCGAGCAAGGAAAAGACACATGAGAGTTCAGCCCAGGTCCAGACAACGCGGCATTTCATTCTTGGGACTATTGTTTGTTGGTGGTGTACTGGCGGTCACCGGCGTGATTGCTGCACAGGTGTTTCCCACGATGATTGAATATCAGGCCATTGGCAAGGCTGCCAACAAGGCAAGCGTAGGCTCGTCGGTGGCCGAGGTGCGTGCCATTTTTGACAGGGCAGCCGCCGTTGACGATATCAAGTCCATCACAGGCAAGGACCTGGAAGTGACCAAGGAAGGCGAAAAGATTGTCGTCAAGTTTGCCTATGAGCGGGAGATCCACCTGGCGGGTCCTGGATACCTGACGCTCAAGTACGTCGGTCGGTCCAAGTGACCCGGCGCGGCAGGGCGTTGGCGCGTGGATGACCGACTCCTGGAGTTGCAGCGACGCCTGCAGCATGTGTTCGCTGATGGTTCCCTGCTCACACGGGCATTGACACACCGCAGCCATTCTGCCGACCACAATGAGCGGCTGGAATTTCTAGGTGACGCGGTTCTCAATCTGGCGGTGGCCGACCTGTTGTTTGACCGCCTCAGCGCCTTGCCTGAGGGAGATCTTTCACGGGTGCGTGCCAACCTGGTCAAGCAAGACACACTGCACCAGTTGGCGGTCGTATTGGAGTTGCCGCTGCTCCTGCGACTGGGCGAAGGCGAAATGCGCTCCGGTGGTCAGCGGCGTCCTTCCATTCTTGCGGACGCGCTGGAGGCCGTGATTGGTGCGGTCTATGTGGACGCCGGCTTTGGCGCAGCCCAGGCCTTGGTTCAGCGCCTGTTTCAGCAAGTGGAGCTCAGTGTCACCATGGATGCCATGGGCAAGGACCCCAAGACCGAGTTGCAGGAATGGCTGCAGGGTCGCAAGCTGAAGCTGCCGTTGTACCGCGTGGTGGCGACTCTGGGGGCAGCTCACAAGCAGACATTTGATGTGGAGTGCGAAATCGTGGAATTGAATCTGGCAGAGCGGGGCATTGGCGGTTCGCGCCGTGCGGCCGAACAGGCCGCGGCATCTGCCATGTTGCAGACGCTGAAATCGCGGGCCACCGCATGACGCCACCGGAGGTTCCGTCGTTGCCGGATACCGGGCAGGAACCAGCGCCAGGAGATCCTCCCAGCCTGATGCAACCAGACGCACCTGAAGGCAAGCGCTGCGGTTTGATTGCCATCGTGGGCAAGCCGAATGTCGGCAAGTCGACATTGCTCAATGCCCTGGTCGGCCAAAAGATCAGCATTACCTCACGCAAGGCACAGACTACACGGCACCGCATTACCGGTATCCGGACCGTAGTCGACACCCAGTATGTCTTCGTCGATACACCGGGGTTCCAGACACGGCACGACAACGCATTGAACCGGGCCCTCAACAAGACCGTGCTGGGTGCCGTCGGTGACGTGGACCTCATCCTGCTCGTGGTTGAAGCCGGAGTTTTCAACCAGGCCGATGCCCGTGTGCTGTCGCTGCTCGGGCAGCAGGTTCCGACCCTGTTGCTGGCGAACAAGCTCGATCAGGTGACGCGCCGTGCCGACCTTGCGCCCTGGTTGTTGCAGATGCAGCAGAACCATCCCTTTGCCGAACTGGTGCCCTTGTCGGCCAGGAACGCCAAGGATGTGGAGCGCTTGCTGGGCATCTGCACCAAGTACCTGCCGCGACAGCCCTGGATGTATGGCGAAGACGAGTTGACAGACCGCAGCGAGCGCTTTCTGGCGGCAGAGACCGTGCGCGAAAAATTGTTCCGCTTGACCGGCGACGAGTTGCCCTACACCTGTACCGTGCTGATCGACAAATTTGAGGAGGAGGCCGGCCGCAAGGGGCAAAAGCGTCTGGTGAAGATTGCTGCCAC
>JANMKM010000270.1:0-9962 GCA_031372035.1 Rhodoferax sp.
ATGCGGGCTCCCTCGCCCCCGTACTCGGGGGAGAGGGTTGGGGTGAGGGGGCAACCAGCGGCGCAGATGAACATGGTCACTAATCCGGCGGTGGTTCGAACCACCCGAAACATATGACACAACGCATAGGCTTCATTGGCATCGGCATGATGGGCCACGGCATGGCGAAGAACCTGCTGGCCAAGGGCTTCCCGCTGACCTTCAAGGCGCACCGGAACCGCAGCAACCTGGCGGACCTGCTGGCCGCTGGCGCGGTGGAGGCGCAGAGCCCGGCGCAGTGTGCCACGGCCAGCGACATCGTGTTCATCTGCGTCACCGGTTCACCCCAGGTGGAAGAGGTGGTCTATGGCCAGCAGGGCTTGCTGGAGGCGGCGCGCGAGGGGCTGATCGTCGTGGACACCTCCACCGCCGAGCCGGCATCCAGCGCGCACATCCGTGCCGATCTGGCAGCGCGCGGCGTGCGCCTGGTGGACGCGCCGCTGGCGCGCACGCCCAAGGAGGCCGAGGAGGGGCGCCTGAACTGCATGGTGGGCGCCGAGCCGGCGGATTTCGCGCTACTGGAGCCGGTGCTCAAGGCCTTTTGCGAAAACGTGTTCCATGTCGGCCCGCCAGGCCACGGCCATGTGCTCAAGCTGGTGAACAACATGATGGCCATGACCATTGCGGCGGCGATTGCCGAGGCCTTTGCCTTGGGCGCCAAGGCCGGGCTGGACCTGAACAAGCTCTACGACGTGGTGTCGGTCGGCGGCGTGAACTGCGGCATTTTCCAGATGATGGCAGCCAAGACCCTGAAGGAGGGCGACCTTGGCGGCCTGAAGTTCAGCCTCAACAACGGCCGCAAGGACCTGCGCTACTACACCCATTTGGCCGGGCAGTTGCCGGTGAGCAGCTTCATCGGCGAGGCCGCGCACCAGAGTTTCGTGCAGGCCTGCAACCTGGGCTTCGGCGACAAGCTGATCGCCTCGTTGTTCGAGGCCCAGGAACAGATCAACGACGTCAAGATCGTGCCGCGGCCCTGAGGCGCGGCTGGTTCATTCATTCATTGAAGGAGACAACCCATGGGCGAGTCAGACAGCAAGATCAGTTCGCGGCGTTCGCTGCTCAAGCAGTCGGCGCTGGCTGTGGTCGGTGCCGGCCTGTACGGCGTGGCACCGTTCTACGGGCCGTGGAAGCACAACCACGCCTGGGCCCAGGCGGCGCAGAAGAAGCCGCTGATCGTGGGCCTGACCATGGATGCGTCGGGCCAGTACGCAGCCTCCGGCGGCGAGGAGCGTCTGGGCGCCATGATGGCGATCAAGGAGTTCAACGACAAGGGTGGTGTCCTGGGGCGGCGCATCGAGGCCATCCACATGGACACCGAGACCACGCCGGCGACAGGCTCGCGGGTTGCCGAGCGCATGATCCAGCGCAACGAGGCGGCATTCCTGGTCGGCGCCATGCATTCGGGCGTGGCCAACGCGATCTCGCAAGTGACGCAGAAGTACGGCACGATTTTCCTCAACACCAATTCCAGCTCGCCCACCGAGGCCGGCAAAGACTGCCACCGCAGCAAGTTCGTGTGGGACGGCAACGGCACCAATTTCTCGCTGGCGATGGTGAAGAACGCCATCAAGGCCAGCGGCAAGAACTGGGTGCTGCTGACCAATGACTATGTCTGGGGCCACAACACCTCCAAGGCCACGCGGGCCGTGGTGGAAGCAAACGGCGGCAAGATCGTGGAAGAGTTGCTGGTGCCGCAGAACACGCGCGATTTCTCGCCCTACCTGCTCAAGCTGCAGCAGCTCAAACCCCAGGTGGTGGCTACGGCGGTGGGTGGTGACGACATCAAGGCGCTGCGCCAGCAGGTGGTGCAACTCAAGCTGCACCAGAGCATGGCCTGGATCAACAACCAGCAGGACTGGCCGGATGTCTATGGCCTGGGGCCGGAGCAGATCTTCGGTGTGTTCGGCACCACCTGGTACTGGCGGCTGCAATTGCCTGGCGTGAAGGAGTTCGTGGCCAATTACCAGAAGCAGTTTCCGGGCATGGCGATCCGGGTGCCGGGCAACGTTTACCACAACGCCTACGTATCGACGCGCGAGCTGCTGCGCTGCGTGGAGGAGGCCGGAACCACCAACAACATCGCCGTGATCAAGAAGCTGGAGGGCCGCAAGATGACAGCGCTGGACCGGATGCAGCATTTCGACGCCTGGATCGACCCGGTGACGCACCACTGCCAGCAGACCATCTACATGGCGGCCTATAACGACCAGCCGGCCGAGAAGGACGACATCTTCAAGATCCTGGCGCAGGTGGACCCGAAAGATGTGCAGGACAAGGATGCACCGGCGGCCTGCAAGCTGGAGACCTACGAGGCCACGCCTTCCTACGAAGTCTGAATGGCCTTCATCGCCAACCTGCTGCCGCACCTGCTCAACGGCGTGGCCCTGGGGCTGCTGTTCGCGCTCATTGCCCTGGGCTTCATGCTGATCGTGGGGGTGATGGAGACCATCAATCTGGCGCATGGCTCACTGTTTGCGCTGGGCATGTATGCGGCATTGTTCTTCGTGGCGCCACAGCTGGGCTGGTTCCCCGAACTGCAGGCCTGGTACATGGCGCTGGCGCTGGAGACCCGCTACCTGGTGGCGTTGCTGCTGGCGCCGGTGTGCGTGGGCCTGTTCGGCATGCTGCTGGAGCTGTGCCTGCGCCGCACCTACGGCAGGGACCCGCTCTACGGGCTGCTGCTGACCTTCGGCGCGGCGCTGGTGATCGAGGAGGGCATCCGCCTGGTCTGGGGCTCCACCGAGAAGCAGCTGCAACTGCCGCAGGCCATCTCTGGCGCCTTCCTGCTGGGAGACCTGATCTATTCGAAGTACCGCTTCTTCGCCAGCGGCTTTGCGGTGCTGATGATCCTGGCGCTCTGGTTGTTTCTGGAGAAGACGCCCTTTGGCGCCATCATCAAGGCCGGTGCCCACGACAGCGAGATGGTGCGGGCCCTGGGCATCAACCTGGCGCGGCTGCGCTTGCTGGTGTTTGGCCTGGGCGTGGCGCTGGCGGCGGTGGCCGGTGTGGTGATGGCTCCCATCTGGGGCATCCGCCCGCATGTCGGTGTGGACGCTGTGGTACCGGCCTTCCTGATCATCGTGCTCGGTGGCGTCGGTTCGCTCTGGGGCGCGGTGATTGCCGGCCTGATGGTCGGCATGGTGGTGGGTTTGACCGGCGCTTACGCCTCGGAGTGGTCGCTGATGTCGATGTACCTCTTGTTTATTGCCGTGGTGACGTTCCGGTCTAGAGGTTTGTTCGGTAAGAAGAGCGTGCTCGATGTCTGATGGCGTTCTTGTGATGAAACCACTGCAGGGCCGGGTAGCCTTGGTCACCGGCGCCGCTGGCACGATGGGGCTGGCGGCAACGCGGGTGCTGCTGGAGGACGGCTGCACCGTGGCGATGGTGGATGTGAATCAGCAGCGCAATGCCGCGTTGGCTGGCGAGTTGGGCGACGCAGCGAGGGCCTTTGCCTTCGACATCAGCGACGCCGAGGCCGTGCGCACCGGTCACGCGCAGATCGTGGCTGAGATGGGCACGGTGGACATCTTGCTCAACAATGCCGGCATCCTGTCCAACAACAAGGCCGAGGCGACGGACGCCAGTGAATGGCGCCGGGTGCTGGGCGCCAATCTGGACGGCGCCTTTTACCTGGCGCAGTGCGTGCTGCCAAGCATGAAGGCACAACGCTTCGGCCGCATCATCAACACCTGTTCGCTGGCAGCCAAGACCGGCGGCCTGACCGCGGGCACAGCCTATTCCGTGTCCAAGGGGGCCCTGAGTTCGCTCACGTTCTCGCTGGCACGCGAACTGGCGTCGTTCGGCGTCACGGCCAACGGCATATCGCCGGCTTACGTGAAGACGCCGATGATCACCGAACAGCTGAACGAAGAGCAGCGGCAGAAGCTGCTGCGCGACATTCCGGTAGGCCGCTTCTGCGAGCCCGAGGAGTTTGCCCACGTGGTGCGCTTCCTGGCCTCGCCGCTGGCCGGCTTCATCACTGGCGAGATCGTGGATATCAATGGCGGCCTCTTGATGGACTGAGGGACCCGCGGACCGAACACAGCCCGCCCAGCTTGCCTTGAAACCCTGACTGCTACGCTCCGAACCATGGACTCCATCACTCCACGCATCAACTTCACGGCCGAACTCTCCGGCCAGTTCCAGCTGCAGGGCAAGGTGGCCTATGTGCCCGGCGGCTACGGCGGCATTGGCGAGGCTATTGCCTGGGGACTGGCGCTGGCCGGCGCACGGGTGGCGGTCTCTGGGCGCGACCTGGTCAAGGCCGAGGCGCTGGCTGCAGCCCTGCGCGCTGCCGGCCATGACGCGCTGGGGCTGGCGATGGACGCACACTCCGTGCCCTCGGTGCAGGCTTCGGTGGAAGCGGTGGCCGCGCATTTCGGCGCGTTCGACATCCTGGTGAACTGCGTTGGCATCCAGCGCGAGCAGAAGCTGCTGGAGGTGACGGAAGAGACTTTTGACGAGGTACTGCAGGTCAATCTGAAGGCCGCCATGTTCCTGGCCCAGGCCGCAGCGAAGCAGCAGATTGCCCAGGGCCGGGGCGGCTCCCAATTGCACCTGCTCTCGGTGCGGGCGCAGCTGGGTTTGCGCGGTCGTGGCTATTCGGCCTACTGCAGCACCAAGGGCGGCCTGGTGATGCTGATCCGTCAGCATGCCAGTGAGCTGGCGCCCCACGGCATCACGGTCAATGGCATTGCACCGACTGTGGTGCGGACCGAGATGGCGCGCCATTGGCTGGAGAACCCCGACACCCGGCGCCAGGTGCTGGAGCGCATCCCGCTGGGTCGTGTGGCCGACCCCAAGGACGTGGCCGGGGCAGCCGTGTTCTTCAGCAGCCCCGCCGCCAGCTTCATCACCGGCCAGGTGCTGTACATCGACGGCGGCATCACGGCCAGCCAGTAACCGTCTCTTGGCGAGCCGAGGACGCAAGGTTGGATGGCTTCGCGAATGTCCTCCGTCGTCGGCTTGCAGCCTCCTCCTCCCCCTTGACTTCGCTACGCCACCCACCCCTGCATCCTCGGCTGCAATTGTCATTGGCGCGCGTGCGTTGAGCGCGGCCAGCCGCCTTGATATGTCGATGCACTACCAGAAAAGCGACATGAACATGCCAAAGCCTCCAAATAGGCGCTGCAAGACATGGCTCTTGCACGTTTTCACTCGTCAAAGTGGCCGAAAAGCGCATGGATAAAGTACGAGCAGCTACTCATTCTGCAGCACTCGAAGCCGGCCGAGGTTTCCAAGACTACTTGAACCGCCCCGCAGCCTGTTCCTCACGCTCTGCCGCCATCTGTTCCTCCAGCTGCTGGCGGCCCTGCTTGATCACGGCGATCAGCTTGGTGCGGTCCTTGTAGTGCGGATGCATCTTCTCGAACAGCTCCAGGTTGTGCTGGCGGAAGCGCCGCAGCATCTGCTCGGCCTCTTCGCTGCTTTGGCCCAGCAGTTCCAGCACGCTGCGGGCGCTGTGCAGGCTGCTCTCGAAAAGCTCGCGCTGCACCAGCATCACGCCGCGGTCGCGTAGCTCGTTCCAGTGCGTCACGTCGCGGGCCCGGGCCACGATCTGCAGATGGCTGAAGTGTTCCTGCACCAGGTCCACGATCTTCAGCGACTGCTCCTTGTCGTCCACCGCCAGCACCAGGATGCGGGCCGTGCCGGCGCCGGCGGTGCGCAGCAGGTCCAGCCGGCTGGCGTCGCCGTAGAACACACGGTAGCCGAAGCTGCGGGCGGCTTCGATCATCTCGGCGTCGTGGTCCAGCACGGTGCAAGGGATGCGTTGTGCCAGCAATACCCGGGCAATGATCTGGCCGTAGCGGCCGAAGCCGGCGATGATGATCGAGGCGCTCTGCTGCTCCGAGATCTCTTCCAGCTGCGGCACGCCGCAGTTGGCAAAGCGCGGCAGCACCAACCGGTCGATCAGCACCAGCAACAGCGGGCTCAGCAGCATCGACACCGCCACCGCGCCAATCAGCAGGGATGCGGTCTCTGCCGGGAACACCCGGGCGCCGGCAGCAGCCTGGAACACCACGAAGGCGAACTCGCCGCCTTGCGCCAGCAGCAGCGTGAACACCGGCCGCTCCTGGAATGGCAGCTTGAGCAGCCGCGCCAGGGTGAAGATCACAGCGCCCTTGATTGCCATGAAACCGATCACGATCAACGCCATCAGCAGCGGTTCGCGTGCCAGCACGCCGAAGTCGATGCCCATGCCCACGGCAATGAAGAACAGGCCCAGCAGCAGGCCCTTGAAGGGCTCGATGTCGGTTTCCAGCTCGCGCCGATACTCGCTCTCGGCCAGCAGCACGCCGGCCAGGAAGGCGCCGAGCGCCATCGAGATACCAACCAGTTGCATCAGCCCGGCAATACCGACCACCAGCAGCAGTGACGCCGCGGTGAAGATCTCCGGTGTCTTGGAGCGGGCGATCCAGCGGAAGATGGGCCGCAGCAGCAGGCGCCCGCCGATCACAATGCCGGCAATCACTGCCACGATCTTGAAGGCCTCCCAGGCGCGCCCGGCCATCTCCTGCCCCTCATCCACCTGCAGCACGGCCGAGGTGCCAGAACCCAGCAGCGGCAGCAGCGCCAGAATCGGGATCGCGGATACGTCCTGGAACAGCAGAATCGAGAAGCCCGACTGGCCGCTGGTGGTGGGCAGCAGGTTGCGCTCGCCCATCACCTGCAGCGCGATCGCGGTGCTTGACAGGGCCAGCCCCATGGCCGCTACCAACGGTGTCCTCCAGCCGCCGAACACGCCCGGCGCCAGCAGGCCCAGACCGTAGCCCGCCAGGAACAGCGCGGCGGCACAGGCCAGCACCTGGGCGCTGCCGGAGCCGAAGATCGGCCGGCGCAAGCTCCACAGGCGCCGTGGCTCCAGTTCCAGCCCCACCAGGAACAGCATCAGCACCACGCCAAATTCGGCGAAGTGCAGGATGTCCTCCACATTGGTCACCAGGCCCAGCCCCCAGGGCCCGATGGCAATGCCTGCCGCCAGGTAGCCGATGATCGAGCCCAGCCCCAGGGCCCGGCTCAGTGGCACGGCGATCACGGCCGCGCTGAGGTAGATGAAACTGTTGCTCAACCAGGTGGGAATGTGTGCGTCCATGGCGCTAACATAGCAAGAAAAAGGAGCTCAACATGCCGGTGGTGGTAATTGCCAATCCCAAGGGCGGTGTGGGGAAGTCCACGTTGGCGACCAATGTTGCGGGCTACTTTGCGTCGCGCGGCCATGCCGTGATGCTGGGGGACGCCGACCGCCAGCAGTCCACCCGGCTGTGGCTGGGCCTGCGGCCGACCGCTGCAAGGCCCATTGCCTCCTGGGAGATGAGCGGCGAGCTGATCGCGCGCCCACCCAAGGGCACCACCCACGTGGTGCTGGACACGCCCGGTGGCCTGCACGGCTGGCGATTCAATGACGTGATGAAGATGGCGGACAAGGTGCTGGTGCCGCTGCAGCCCAGCGTGTTTGACATCTTTGCCACCCGCGCCTTTCTGGACCAGCTGGCCGCCAGCAAGCATGCCCAGCATGTGCAGGTGGGGCTGGTGGGCATGCGGGTCGATGCCCGCACCATCGCGGCCGACAAGCTGCATGAATTCATCGACAGCCTGGGATTGCCGGTCGTGGGTTATCTGCGCGACACCCAGAACTATGTGCACCTGGCGGCGCGCGGCCTGACGCTGTTTGACGTGGCGCCGGGGCGGGTGGAGAAAGACCTGGAGCAGTGGGCCGGCATCTGTCGCTGGCTTGACAAGTAGGGCGCGCGAGCCCCGGCTACAGTAGTCACATGCGCACCATCCAAACCTTGTCCGAGCTGGCCTCCCTGGTGGGCCAGGAAATTGCAGTCAGTGACTGGATCACCATCACCCAGGAGATGGTCAACCTGTTTGCCCAGGCCACGGGTGACCACCAGTGGATCCACGTGGACGTGGAGCGGGCCACAGCCGGCCCCTTCGGTGCGCCCATCGCCCACGGCTTTCTGACGCTGTCGCTGTTGCCGCGCTTCTTCGAGTCTTCGTTCGAGGTGGTGGAGTCACGCATGGGTGTGAACTACGGCCTGAACAAGGTGCGGTTCACCGCACCTGTGCCGGTGGGCAGCCGGCTGCGAGCCCGGATGAAGCTGCTCAAGTGCGACGCCATCGACAACGGCGGCATGCAGATGACCTCGGAAGTACTGGTTGAGCGCGAGGGCTCCGAGCGGCCGGTGTGCGTGGCGGAATCGATCGCCCGGCGCTATCCCTGATTTGGGAAGCGCTTCCTTAGACGAAGCCGTTCTGGCGCCAGGCTTCAAACACCGTCACCGCTACTGCGTTTGACAGATTCAGGCTGCGCTGACCGCTGCGCATCGGCAGCTTCAGGCACTGCCCGCCAACAAAAGATGCGCGCAGCTCGGGCGCCAGGCCGCGGGTTTCGGAGCCGAACACCAGCCAGTCGCCGGGGTGGAACCGGGCTTCGTGCACCAGCCGCGTGCCGCGCGTCGTCAAGGCAAATAGTCGGGTCAGGTCGGGCCGCTCGTCCGCCAGAAATGCGGACCAGTCGGCATGGCGCTTGACCGTGGCGTACTCGTGGTAGTCCAGCCCGGCGCGGCGCATGTGCTTGTCATCCATCGAAAAACCCAGCGGCTCCACCAGATGCAGCGAACAGCCGGTGTTGGCCGCCAGCCGGATCACGTTGCCGGTATTGGGCGGGATTTCGGGCTCGACCAGTACGATGTGGAACATGGCTGGATTGTGGCGTCTTCGCTTGGCGAAGTGCGCCAGGCCGCCGGGCCGCTCCCAAGGCCTGGCAGCCCCTGTGGGGCTGAGCGCCGAGGCTCCATGTCTGCCTGCGCAGACATGGACGGGGCGAAGGGCCGGTGCGTGAGGCAACGGCATGTCCAGCGCAGTACATGCAATGACAAGCGTGGGGGCTTCATTCCGTTCTGGCGAGCACCACGCCGGTGATGTGGGAAGCACCAGCGGCGCGCAACACAGCCGCTGCGGCATTCAGCGAGGCGCCGGTTGTCATCACATCGTCCACCAGCACCACCCGCTTGCCGACCAGTGCGCTGGCGCGCAGTGGCGCCACGGCAAAGGCGCCGTGCACGCTGCGCAGGCGTTCGCGGCGGCTCAGCGCACTCTGCGGTGGCGTGTCGCGGATGCGTAGCAACAGGGTGGGGTCAAGTTTTGTCCGGTCGAGCCGCCGGGCCAGCTCCAGTGCCTGGTTGAAGCCGCGTTCGGCCAGGCGTGCGCGTGACAGGGGCATGGGCAGCAGCAGGTGCGTCTGCTCCAGCGCCGGCTCGACCCAGGGCGCGCTGTGCAGCAGCAGCGCCAGGGGGCCCGACCAGGCGCTGTGCTGTCCGAACTTCCAGTTCTGGATCAACCCCGACCAGGGGTAGGCATAGGTCACGGCAGCCAGGCAGGCGTCGAGCTGCGGCGGCTGCAGGATGCAGGCGCCGCAGCGTGTGGCGGGTGCTGCCAGCGGCAGGGCGCAGCTGCTGCAGCGTGGTAGCGGCTGGGCAAAGCGCGCCACACAGGCGTCGCACACCGGCTGCGCCGGCCAAGACCCGCAAACCGCGCACAGTCCCGGCACCCTGGCCGTTGCCCGTTTCAGCAGTGCGCGCAACATCGGGCCAATATACTCGGCATGGCAGTTGAGCCACCGACCAACGCCGGTGCGCACCGTGGCCGCAGCCACCTATGAGTACCGATCTCCCACCCACCATCGACCCCGCCGCCGCCCTGCGCTGGCAGGCGCTTCCCAGCCCGGATTCACCCTGGCTGCATGAGGAGGTGGCACGGCGCATGGAAGAGCGCCTGCAATGGATCAAGCTGCAACCCCAGGCCTGGGCCGACTGGGGGCCGTCGCGCGGCGGCATGGCGAGCCACGCGCGGTTGCGCGAACGCTATCCGCATGCGGAGTGCTACGTGGTGGAAGGTAGCCTGGAATCAGCGCG
>JANMKM010000277.1:0-14370 GCA_031372035.1 Rhodoferax sp.
GGCGCTGATGGGCGCCGAGGTCGACGCGATCGATATTTCACCGGCGATGCTGGCGCTCGCCAACATCCAGCCTTCACCCTGGTCGGCGCCACCACGCGTGCAGGCATGCTGACCAATCCGCTGCGGGACCGTTTCGGCATCGTGGCCCGGTTGGAGTTCTACAGCGCCGAAGAACTGGCCCGCATCGTCAGCCGCAGCGCCGGCCTGTTGCAGGTGCCCACGGACGCGGCTGGCGGCTTCGAAATTGCCCGGCGCTCCCGTGGCACACCACGTATCGCCAATCGCCTGCTGCGCCGGGTGCGCGACTATGCCGACGTCAAGGGCACAGGCAACATCACCAAGGAGATCGCCGACCTGGCGCTGGCCATGCTGGACGTAGACCCGCAGGGCTTCGACCTGATGGACCGCAAGCTGCTCGAAGCCGTGATCCACCGCTTTGACGGCGGCCCGGTGGGGCTGGACAACATCTCGGCCAGCATCGGCGAGGAACGCGAAACCATCGAGGACGTGATCGAACCCTACCTGATCCAGCAGGGCTACCTGCAGCGCACCCCGCGCGGCCGCATCGCCACGCTGGCGGCCTACCGGCACCTGGGCGTGACGCCGCCGAAAAACAACGTGGATCTGTTCGAAGCCTGACTAGCGTGTCGCGGCCGCGGGCCGGGCATTCACCACGATCAGCAACTGTGCCGCGTAGTAGCTCGCCAGAATCCACAGCCCCGACAACGGCACCGGTTGCAGAAAGCGGTTGATCGCGATCAGGGTGTCGCTCAGCATGAAGATGCAGGCGCCCAGCGCTACCAGCGTGGCACCGCGCTGGCGCAATGTCACAGCACGACCAATGGCTTGTGCCGCCATCAGGCCGATCACCAGCACGTAGGCGGCGACCGCACCCTTGAGCACCGGGTCACCCAGGCCGCCCCACAGCGTGGCGTACATGGCGACGCCAAAGCCCAGCGGCGCCAGCAAGCCAGCGCGGCTGGCGAACCAAGGCGCGTCCTGATGCAGCATGGCAATGAAGAACAGGTGCGCCACCAGGAATGACGCCAACCCGGGAATGAAGTAGTTGCCCGGCAGCATCAGGAACACGTCGCCGGCCATCGAAGCCGCCAATGCAGCCAGCAAATACCTGTCAAACCGGGTCGCCAGCCGCATTGGATAGGCACGGCCAGCTACCAAGACAATAGCAAACAGCATCGCCAGCGGCTTTGCCAGCCAGTACAGGAGCAACCAGCCGAAGGCGCTGCCAGCGGTGGACAGCATGGCCGCCAGCGCCATTGCAGCCAGCCACCCGCTGGATGCGCTGCGAACCTGCAACTGTGAACCGCTAGCGCCAGGCTCAGGCGGCAGCTTCATCCAGTGACTCGTCTTCCAGATGGCCGGTATCGGACCAGCCAACCAAAGCACAACCCTCGGGCGTCCAGAGCAAGCGGTTGATGGCCGCGTTGCCCAGTTCCCAGGTGCGCGGTGCGCGCAGTTCCTGGCCGGTGGAAATGCGGTACAGCATGTCCATCACGCCACCGTGGCTGACCAGCACGATCTGTTCACCCGGGTGGCGTTCCGCGATGGAGCGCAGTGCCTGCTCTACCCGCTGGCGGAACTGCAGCAGGTTCTCGCCACCCTGAGGCGCGAAGTCCACCTCGCGCTTGCGCCAGCGCTGTGCATCCTCGGGCCACAGGGCTTCCACTTCGGCAAAGGTCTTGCCCTCAAAGGCACCGAAAGCGCGCTCGCGCAGGCCGGTGTGCAGGGTCAGCGCCAGGTTGTGCACGTTGCAGATCGCCTGGGCGGTTTCGCACGCGCGCGCCAGGTCACTGGCATAGACGGCGCTGATGGGCTCGCTGCGCAGCGCCAGCGCCACCCGCCGGGCCTGCCAGCGTCCCGTGTCATTCAGCGCCACATCCAGGTGTCCCTGGATCCTGCCATCGACATTCCACGCGGTCTCGCCATGACGGATGGCAAGTATCCTTGTTGGCTCGGTGACCAGCATCAAAGCGTCACCACCTGCAACCCAGGCGCGCTCGGGGCGGAATAGCTCTCCTCGTCAAACGCCTTGTCGCCGTCCGCGCTGGCCACACCGGTGGCGCGGATGTTGTGGAAGTCATGCAGCTTGCGGTCCATCAGGTGCGAGGGCACCACGTTCTGCAGCGCCGTGAACATGCTCTCGATGCGGCCCGGGTACTGCTTCTGCCACTCCCGCAGCATGTTGCCGATCTGCTTGCGCTGCAGGTTCTCCTGGCTGCCACACAGGGTGCAGGGAATGATCGGAAACTGGCGCTCCACCGCCCAGCGCTGCAGGTCGGTCTCGGCCACGTTGGCCAGGGGCCGGATCACCACGTAGTCGCCATCGTCGCTGACCAGCTTGGGTGGCATGCCCTTGAGCTTGCCGCCGAAGAACATGTTGAGAAAGAAGGTCTGCAGCATATCGTCGCGGTGGTGCCCCAGGGCGATCTTGTTGCACTTCAGCTCGCTCGCCACCTTGTACAGGATGCCGCGGCGCAGCCGGCTGCACAGGCTGCACATGGTCTTGCCCTCGGGGATCACCCGTTTGACGATGGAATAGGTGTCCTGGGTCTCGATGTGGAAGGGCACACCCAGCGCTTGCAGATAGCGCGGCAGCACGTCGGCCGGAAAGCCGGGCTGCTTCTGGTCCAGGTTCACGGCGATCAACTCGAACGCCACCGGCGCGCGGGCCTGCAGTTTGAGCAGGATGTCGAGCATGGCGTAGCTGTCCTTGCCACCGGAGACGCAGACCATCACCCGGTCGCCGGCCTCGATCATGTTGAAGTCAACAATCGCCTGGCCCACCTGGCGGCACAGGCGTTTCTCCAGCTTGTGGCTCTCGCGCTCGATCCTGCGGGCCTGTTGCAGCGGCACCACCTCGTTCTCAACCCATACAGCACTCATTGTTGTCCTCCGCCTGCGGCTACCACTGGCCGGTCTCGATCCGGATCGCCACTTCGCAATCGTCAAAGATCTCCAGCTTGGCGATTTTCACACGTACGCCCTGCACACCGGGCAACTGCATCAGCCGGTTTGCCAGCTTGCCGATCAGGCTTTCCAGCAGGTTCACATGCTCGGCGGTGCACTCGTCGATGATGATGCGCCGCACCTTGCGGTAGTCCAGCACATGCATGATCTCGTCGTCACGCGGCAGCAGCGGCTGCACGCCCAGATTCAGCTCCGCATCGACCTCGATCGGCTGGGGCGCTTCCTTTTCGAACTCCAGAATGCCCACATTGGCGAGAAAGCGCAGACCCGTGAGTGTGAGCACCTGGCGGCCGCGGAAATCGATTTTGCTGTCAGGCATCGGAGGTACCAGGTCAACGGTTGCGCTTACATCAGGGAGAAGTCACGGCCAAACTTCATCAGGTGCTGGCCGCCATCCACCAGCAGCGTGGTGCCGGTGATCGAACTGTTCTCCAAGGCAAACCGGACCGTGGCAGCCACATCGGCCGGCGTTGAGGAGCGACCCAGGGGCGCCAGCTTGTGGCGGGCCTCGAACTGCTCCGGGCTCAACAGATGGCTGGTCAGCGTCAGGCCCGGAGCCACGCCCACCACCCGCAGCAACGGCGCCAGCGCCAGGGCCAGCATGGTGTTGGCCGCCTCCAGCGCCGCCTTGGACAGCGTGTAGCTGAAAAAGTCCGGGTTCTGGTTCCAGAGCTTCTGGTCCAGCAGGTTCACCACTACGCCTTGAACCGGCCCGGCGCCGTCGGCGGCCTGCCGTTGTACCAGATGCTGGTGCAGCGCCTGCGCCAGGACGATGGCGGCACCTGTGTTGCTTCGCATGTGGGCCTGCATGGCTTCGAAGCCGAAGCTGGCCGGGCTGTCCTGTTCGAACATCGACGCGTTGTTCACCACCGCATCTACAGTGCCGAAACGCTCCAGCACCTGCGGCAACAGCCCCCGAACCTCCGTCTCCACCCCCAGATCAGCATAGAAAAGGCCGCTGGAGCCTGCCAGATCAGCACAAGCAGCTACTGTTTCTGTAGCATCCTGGAGCGAACCCCGATAGTGCACGGCAACCTGCCAGCCGGCCGTGGCCAGCTCCAGCGCGATCGCACGCCCAAGCCTGCGGGCAGCGCCGGTGACAAGCACGGTGCGGGACTTCGGTGGAACAGACATTCGGGGAGACAATCCGGAAAGATGCGGGCAAACCCTAGTTTAACGAGCACCCTGGAGCAGCAGATCGCCCTGGCCATTGAAGCGGCGCGAGGCTGGATCGGCTTCGAGCAGTTCATGCAACTGGCGCTGTATGCACCTGGCATGGGCTACTACGCCGGTGGCGACAACCAGTTCGGTCTGATGCCCAGGAGCGGCGCTGCTTGCGCCAGCAGCGACTTTGTCACCGCGCCGGAGTTGAGCCCCTGCTTCGGCCAGACCCTGGCGGTGCAGGTGCGCCAGGCGCTGGACCAGCATGACAGCAGCGAGATCTGGGAGTTTGGTGCCGGCTCCGGCGCACTGGCCGGCCAACTGCTGGACGCCCTCGGCGAGCGCGTGACCCGCTACCACATCGTCGACCTGTCGGTCAGCCTGATGGCACGCCAGCGCGAGACACTGCAACGCCATGCAAAAAAATTGGTTTGGGAACAGCGCCTGCCCGACGCTCTGGAAGGCGTGGTCGTGGGCAACGAGGTGCTGGACGCCATGCCGGTGAAGCTGTTGCAGCGGCGCCATGGTCAATGGTTGGAGCGCGGCGTGGCACTGCGTGACCATGCTGCGCCCTGCGCCAACGCCGCTGACGCTGCGTCGCCATTCGCCTGGGCCGACCGGCCGACCCATCTGCATCCACCCCTGGAGATTGCCGGTGAACACGACTACCTGACGGAGATCCATCCGCAAGCCGAAGCTTTTGTCCGTACCCTGGCGCAACGCCTGCTGGCCAGTGAGCGCGGCGGCGCCGTTTTCCTGATCGACTATGGCTTTCCCGAGGCCGAGTATTACCACCCGCAGCGCCATATGGGGACCCTGATGTGCCATCGAGCCCACCGGGTGGATGCCGAGCCGCTGCAGGACGTCGGCTTGAAGGACCTCACGGCGCATGTCAATTTCACCGGCGTTGCCCTGGCGGCGCAGGAGGCGGGTCTGCAGGTCCTGGGCTACTGTTCGCAGGCACGCTTCCTGCTGAACTGTGGCCTGCCGCAGTTGCTGGAGCACGGCAGCCTGCAGGAGCGGGGGATGGCCCAGAAGCTGATCATGGAGCACGAAATGGGTGAGTTGTTCAAGATCATTGCCTTCGGTACCGGCCCAGCCTGGAGCGCACTGGGGTTCGCCCAGGGCGACCGGACCCACACGCTGTAAATTCCATGACGTATACCAGGTCCGTGCTGCCATGATCCGCTGGCTGCTCGTCGTCTTCGTGGCATTGCTGGTGGTCAATGCCTTCACCCCCTGGTTCGCGCGGCTGGGCCTGGGCAAATTGCCCGGTGACCTGCGCTTCCGCCTGTTCGGCCGCGACTGGTTCATCCCGCTGACCACCACCGTCCTGCTCAGCCTGGTGGCCGGCTTGATCGCGAGAGTGCTATGAGCGCCGCGCAGTGCCGCCCCAAGCAAGCTCGCGCCTCCTCGGGAGGCAGCGCAGTACACGCAGTGACAAGCGTGGAGGCAATCTCATGAAGGCATGTGTCGATATTGGCGGGACCAAGGTGGCTGTCAGCCTGGCCAGCGGCGACGCACCGGAAATGAATACGCGTCGCACCGAGCCCACGGTCAAGACCGGCACCCGGGATGCGCTGGCGCAGCAGGTGCTGCGCATGCTGGGCGAGGCCTGCATTGCATCCAACGTAGCACCGGCAACGATCCAAGCCGTCGGGGTAGCCTCCTGCGGACCTTTTGTGCTGCACGACGGCCTGGTGGAACTGGCCGCACCCAATATCTGTGGTGGTCTGGCCGGGCCGGACCGCGGGCTGCCCAATGACTGGCGCAGCCTGCCGTTGGAGGCCCCGTTGCGCGCGCGTTTTGGCCGGGTGCGGGTGGAAAACGACTGCATTGCAGCGCTGGAGGCAGAGCGCCGCTGGGGCGCCCTGCGCGACGCTACAGGCGCCCTGGCGCATTGCGCCTATGTCACCTGGAGCACCGGCATCGGCCTGGGTCTGTGCGTGGACGGACGTGTATTGCGCGGCAAGAACGGCAACGCCGGCCACGCCGGCCACACCTTTGTCAGCGATGACCTGTCAGAAGCCCTGTGCGGCTGCGGCAACCGGGGAGACGTGGAAGCGCTGGTGGCGGGCAATGCGCTGCCACGGCGGTTCGCGGCGCAGGGATTCGGGTCGGCGCAGGCTTTGCTGCAAGCAGCCGGCTCTGGCGATGCCCTTGCCCTGGCCATTGTCGACGGCCTGTGCCGGGTGATGGGTCGGACCCTGTACAACCTGGTGGTGACGCTGGACCTGCAGTCGATCAGCATCGGTGGCAGTGTGTTCTGGCAGCATCGGGAGTTGCTGTTGCCGCGGCTGCGGGCTCACATTGACGGCCGGCTGCCGGCACTGACGCAAGGGTTCGGGCTGGTCGCCGCCGGTCTGGGCGACCGTGTGGGCGACTATGCTGCACTGTCTCTGCTTGAACCCTGATCACGACCGGGGGCGCCGCCAACGCCTACCCCCTTTTGAGGATGCGGGCCCGCTATCGGCAGCATCACAGTGGGCGCCGGGGTGTGAATCGGTAACAATGGCAATGGCATGTGTTTACGGTGGTGCTGGCAACCCGGATGGAACAGGCAGCGCCGCCGACCAAAGCAAGAAAAAGGAAGACCAGACCATGATTGCACCATCTCTGTTGACCCTGCGCACCAGGCACTGCATTGCCATCGCCATCCTGCAACTGGGCGCGTCCGCCTGGGCCAATGACGCCGAAATCGTCATGTCACTGGGCCGGGTGGAAGTGCGCGAGACCACGCTGGCCGGCTGGCGAAACGCCACTGTCAACCAGAAGATCAAGGCCGGCAGTGCCGTGCGTACCGGGGAAGGCAGCCAGATGGCGCTGCTGCTGCGCGACCAGACCCAGGTACGGCTCAACCAGGACACGCTGTTCCAGATCCAGACGGTGGCGGGAGACGGCGAACAGACCGCATTCGAGCTGTTGCGCGGACGCATCTGGGCCCAGGCCAAGCAGTTTGTCACTGGCACCCTGCGGGCCACCGCCCAGGCCACGCGGCAGACTCAGCAAAGCCAGCTGCGCGTCAAGACCGCCACCGCCACCATCGGCATCCGCGGTACCGACTGGGAAGTCAATGTGGATGACGCCGGCAATACCATGGTCGCCGTGATGAGCGGCGAAGTCGAGGTGGCGAACGAACTGGGGCAGGTCTCCGTGGGGCCGAACGAACAGGCCTCGGTGCAGCGCGGCCAGGCGCCGGTCAAGAGCCTGCTCGCCAATGCCAAAGACCGGGTGCAGTGGGTCACGGCCTACCGGCCGACGCCACGGCGCTGGTTGCCAACGGTGCCGGCAGCCCGGGCGGCAGCCGTGCAGGCGATCGAGGCCGGAGACTATGCCAGTGCCCAGAAAGCCCTGGAACGCGACGCCTCAGGCTCGGCTGACGCAGCGCTGCTGCTGGCTGACATGTACCTGTTCCAGGGTCGATCCAATGACGCGGCGGCACTGCTGGCGGCCGCTTCGGCCCAGGGCCAGGGCGACCCCATGGCCACGGCCCTGCGCGGCCGCGCCCTGACGCTGGTCGGGCGTCTGGATGAGGCCGGCACATTGCTTTCTGCCGGCCTGGCACGGCATCCGGGCCACACCGAAATCGGCCTGGCGCTGGCGGACCTGGCGCGCCTGCGCGGTGATGGTGACGTGGCCCTGGCGCTGTTTGCCGAAGTGGCGCGCAGCCAGCCGCAAAGCCATGAAGCCTGGTTCGGCGTCGGCCGGATCGAGAACGAAAAGGAAAACGTGGCTCCTGCGCGCTCCGCCCTGGACACGGCCATCCGGCTGGCGCCGCAAGCGCCGGGCTATCTGGGTGAACGGGCCACACTGGAAGTGCTGGCCGGCGACCTGCCGGCCGCCGGCGCGGCTTTCAGCCCGGCGCTGGAGCGCCAACCCGACGACTATCTGGCCTGGACTGGTTTGGGGCTGCTGCAGCTCAAGCAGGGCGAGAACCAGCAGGCGCTGGAGTCCTTCCTCAAGGCCGGCGTGCTCGAGCCCCGCTTCGCCCGGGCTCAGTTGTACACCGGCGTTGCCTATTACCAGATCGGCAGCACCGGCCGCGCCCTGGAGACGGTGCGCAAGGCGGCGGAACTCGACCCGAAAGACCCCCTGCCCTATGTGATGCTGGGCCTGATGCACAGCGATGCGCTGGAACTGCGCGCGGCGGTGGACGATGCCCGTGAGGCCCAGATCCGCATGCCCAACCTCAAATCGTTGAACCAGGTGGCCAACAACCAGAAGGGCAGCGCCAATCTGGGCAGCGCGCTTGCCAATTTCGGCCTGGAGGAATGGGCCACAGCCTATGCCTATGACGCCTATTCGCCCTACTGGGCCGGCAGCCACTTGTTCCTGGCAGACCGCTACACCGGCAAGTTCAACAAGAACTCGGAGCTGTTTGCCGGTTTCATGACCGACCCGACGGTGTTTGGAGCCTCGAATCGCAATGCGTCATTGGTGGCGACGCCGGGCCACTATGGCCGCATCGACGTGGTCTCGGACCGCACCGACTGGCAGCAGGCGGCGGTGATAGGCACCGCCAACGGCATGACGGTGAGCCCTGTGCCCATCGCCTACTTCATCAGCGGCGACCTGTCTGCCGCCCGCGCCCGCGAAGACGGCAGCCGTGCCACCGGCACCAATGTCACGGTCGGTCTGGGCATGCGGCCCAGCTGGAACACGGCCGTATTCGCCTTCGGCACCTCGACCCGGCTGGACGCCACGCTGAAGATGGCCGACCTGCCCAACGACGCGCTGCTGCAGGACGAGTCCCGGGCCGACATCGGCTTCAGCTACAAACTGGCCAACGACAACCAGATCTGGTTCAAGGGCGGCGCTGGCAAACAGCGCAACGATGTAAACGGCCCCTATGTGTCGCAGTCCACGGCCGATTCGCTCAACAATGCCTTCGGCACCACCATCTTCACTGCCAATGGCCAGCTGGACCGCTTCCATTCGGCGGTGACGCAGGACGATGTGCAGTTCCGCCATGCCTTCAGCGCTGGCGCCAACCAATGGGCCTGGGGCATCGAATCGTCCAAACAGGAACGCCAGGGCCAGTTGGTGACCACCTTCACCCCGGCACGCATCACCCTGGATGAAGTGTTCACGGTCCGTTCCGACGATGCCTACCTGAGCTGGCGGCGCGGTCTGGGTGGCCGCTCCAAGGCCCAGGCCGACCTGTACTACCAGCATGCCCGGGCGCGCCGCACCGAGGCCAGCGCGCTGGACGTGCTGCCGCCACCGCCGCCAGGCCAGCACTTTGACCTGGGCACCACCGTGCAGGCGCAGGACAACAACGAATTCAACCCGCGGCTGGGCATGCAATGGATGCTCAGCGACAGCCAGAGTCTGCGTCTGGTCGCCCAGAAATGGCGCCGGCCGGCAGCGGCAGGCAGCCTGGGAGCCGTGGACACGGTGGGTGTTGCCGTCAATGACCGGCTGCCAACGGCCGGCGGCATGTACCAGCGGCTACGGCTGCAGTTCGACGGGGAAGCCGGTGGCAAACTGTTCGGCCAGGCCTTTGTGGACCGCGAGCGGGTGGACAACGGCCTGGGCGGCCGGCGCACAGCCATCACCGACTTCGAGCTGACCCAGCTGGAGAACCTGCGCAACCGGCCGGAGGTGTTCTCGCCCAAGGCCGACCTGGAAGAAACGCCTACGTTTGCCCAGGGCACGGTGGACACCTTGGGCGTCGCGGTCAACGCCCTGATCGGCGATCGTTACGCCGCCTCGGCCCGCCTGCTGTTCCGGGACAGCCGCCAGGAGGGCGCCAACAACGGTCTGCGCATTCCCTATGTGCCGCGCAACTACCTGTTGCTCGGTGCCCAATGGGCGGCGCCGGAGCGCCTGCTGCTGGGCGCGACTGCGGCCTACCGCAGCATCCGCTACCGCGATGACGTGAATCTGGACCCCATCAGTTCCGGTTGGTCGTTTGGCCTGAGCGCCTACTGGGAAACCGCGGACAAGCGCTCCAGCCTGCAGCTGATCCTGGACAACCTGCTGCCCAACCACGCCGCCGGCGTTCAGCCAGACGCACACCTGCTGGTACGCTACAGCGCCCGGTTCTAGCATTCCAGGCGCGCCCTTCATTCTGAAAATGCCCGGAACGCCCATCCAGCCGGCACGGACCGTACCACGCACCTTCCTGTTCATCCACCAGAACTTTCCCGGGCAGTTCGTGCATGCTGCCGCGGAGCTGGTGCGCCTGGGTCACCGGGTGGTGGCTCTGGGCATCAAGGGGCGCCAGGTACCGGGCGTGGAATACCTGCGCTACGCCCCGCAAGCGCCGGCCCGATCCACCAGCGTTGAGCCGGCGCAGGACTTCGAGACCAAGGTGGTGCGGGCGCTGGCCTGCGCCCAGGCGATGCAGGGGCTCAAGGACCAGGGCTTCGTGCCGGATGTGGTGGTGGCGCATCCGGGCTGGGGCGAGTCGCTGTTCTGCAAGGATGTCTGGCCCGGCGCGCGGCTGATCATGTTTGCCGAGTTCTTCTATTCGGCCCAGGGCGCGGACTACAACTTCGACCCCGAATTTGCCCACGACAGCCTGGCCAGCCGGGCCCGCCTGCGGCTGAAGAACACGGTGCACCTGCATGCCCTGGAGGCCTGTGACCAGGGCTACACGCCCACGCAGTGGCAACTCAGCCAGATTCCGGACATCTACCGGCACAAGCTGCAGGTGATCTTTGACGGCATCGACACCCGTGCGGCGGCACCCCGACACGACGCATTCGTACAACTGCAGCGCGACAACGTGCGGCTGAGCGCGGGCGATGAGGTCATCACCTTTGTCAACCGCAATCTCGAGCCCTACCGGGGCTTTCACAGCTTCATGCGCGCGCTGCCCATGGTTCTGGAGCAGCGCCCCAAGGCCCGCTGCCTGATCGTGGGCCGCGACGATGTCAGTTACGGCGCGAAGCCGCAGACCGGCGGCAACTGGCGCAAGGTGATGCTGGCCGAGCTGGGCCACCGCCTGCCCATGGACCGGATCCACTTCCTGGGCGGCTTGTCCTATGCCGACTACCTGCGTGTGCTCCAGATTTCGGCCTGCCATGTCTACCTGACCTACCCGTTTGTGCTGTCCTGGAGCTGCCTGGAGGCCATGGCGGTCCAATGCACAGTGGTGGCCAGCAGCACGGCGCCCGTGCAGGAAGTCATTGAGCATGGCCACAACGGCCTGCTGGTCGATTTTTTCGATACCGCGGCCCTGGCTGAACAGGTGATTGCAGTCCTGCAGGATCCGGCGCGGTACCGGCACCTGGGCCTGGCGGCGCGCCAGACGGTGCTGCATCGCTATGACCTGCGAACCGTGTGCCTGCGACAGCAGCTGGCGCTGATGCTGGGGCCCTGACAGCCGACAGCGCCGCCGCTGCCCATACCGGTGCATCCCGGCGTGACGCATGTGCCTGATGGTCGCCAGCAATTGCATGTCAAGTGCCAACTGCTGTGACAAAACGACACATCCTGGGCCATGGGCATCCCCATAACTGGGGATAGACACACCGGCCTTTTCTGTTACTCTTTTTCCGAATGGCGTTGGGATGACCGTGGCCGTGTATCACTTGCGTCAAATTACGAGAATGGGTGCTGCCTCCCCGAGGCACACCCAGTGTGAACAGGTTCCTGACTCCCAACGGCAGCTTGACGTCCTGCGGAGCGATCGCGCCCGATGACCCGAACATTGCTGATCTAACACAGAAGGTTTTTCATGGCCGCTCCCGTTTTGACCCCGACTGGTGGAACCACTGCTTTCACCGAAAGCAACAATGTCGCGCAAACGCGGGTTCTGATCGACGCCGGAATCGTCATCACTGACATCGACAGCACGACCTTTTCCAGTGCCACGGTCACCATCTCGGCCGGCTTCCAGTCCGGCGCCGACGTGCTGGTGCTCAATGGCGGTTCGGGCGATGCATCGACCGGGAACATCGCCCAAAGCTATTCGGGCAGCCTGCTGACCCTGACGTCCAGCGGCGCCACAGCCACCTTGAGCCAATGGCAAAATGCACTGCATCAGATCAGCTTCTACAACACCTCGCAGACACCTACCACCAGCAACCGGACGATCTCGTTTCAGCTCAATGACGGCGCGGCCAACAGCGCCGTGGTCACCAAGACCGTGAGCGTGGCTTCGGTCAATGACACCGTAAAGCTGGGCGTAGGACACGCCGAGGCCGACCTGGGCGCCGTGGACCGCGCCAAGTCCGTTGTCATGCTGCCCTCCGGCCAGTTCATGGTGGCAGGCTACAGCTTCGTCGCCGGTTCGGCAGCCAATTCGTCCTTCGGTCTGGCCCGTTTCAACGCCGACGGTACCCTGGACACCAGCTTTGGCAGCGGTGGCACCCGCACCACCGAGTTCCTGAACGCCACCGGCGGCAATGCCATCTTTCGCACCAGCGTGCTGCCCGATGGCAAGTTCCTGGCCTTCGGCTACAGCGTGAATGATGCCAACACCAACGACACGCGCTGGGTGGTGGCGCGTTACAACGCCGACGGCACGGCCGATACCGGCTTCAACGGCTCGGGGCGGCAGGTCATCAACTTCAGTGGCTTTTCCAGCATCAACGGGGGCACGGCCCAGAGCGATGGCAAAGTACTGGTGGTGGGTGACCGCTTCAGTGCCGGCACCGGCCTGTACGAGAGCGTGGTCATGCGCTTCAACGCCGACGGCAGCATTGACACCGGCTTCGGCTCCACCGGCGTGGCAGTGGCGGGATCAGGCGGCCCGGGCGGCCAGAGCGGTGACGGCATCCTGTTGCTCGCCAACGGCCAGATCCTGGTGGCCAGCCAGGTCGTTCTGGACGCCAGTAGCAATAACTCCGACGTACGTCTGATCAGGCTCAATGCCAACGGAACCATTGACAGCACATTCAATGGCACCGGTTCGTTCACGTTCAGCACCGCCGGCAGCTTCAACACCGAGTATCCCGCCATCCTGCAGCAGCAGGCCGACGGCAAGATCGTAGTGCTGGTGGAAACGGTCAATGGCCTGTCGCAGGCGCGGGACACAGTCGTCGTCCGCCTCAATACCAACGGCAGCCTGGACACCAGTTTTGACGGCGATGGCATGCTCAGCACCGGCATCCGGCCCATTCCGGCCAGCGGCAACACGCTGCTGATCCAGTCCGATGGCAAGATCCTGGTGGCCGGTTCGCAGAACGGCAACTTTGCCTTCGCCCGCTACAACGCGGATGGCAGCGCCGACACCGGCTTTGGCGTATCCGGCCGGGTCACGACCGACTTTGGTGGCTCCTCCGACACCGCCTATGCCCTGGCGATTGATGCCAGCGGCAAGATCCTCATCGCCGGCGGCGGCGGCGAAGGCGCCAATGGCAGCAATTTCGTGGTCGCGCGCTACACCAGCAGCGGCACTGTCGACCCCGGCTTCGGCGCGATACCGCACATCAATCCGGGCGGCACCGTGGTGCTCGACAGCCGCGCCAGCATCTATGACGTGGAAATGTCGGCCAGCAACTACAACGGGGCATTGCTCACGCTGGCGCGCCAGGGTGGCGCCAGTGCCAATGACTTGTTCGTTGCCAAACCGGCGGGGACGCTGGGTGCGCTGACCCAAGGCGGCAATCTGGTGGTGGGCGGCACAACCATCGGCACCGTGACCACCAACCAGGGCGGCACGCTGGCCCTGAGCTTCAATGCCAATGCCAGCCAGGCCCTGATGAATACGGCGTTGCAACAGATCGCCTACACCAACTCCGTGGACCCGGCCGGCACCACGGCACGCATCAGCTGGACCTTCAACGACGGCAATGCTGGCGCCCAGGGACCCGGTGGTACCCAGACGGTCAGTGCGTTGTCGGCCATTGCCATCCAGCCGGCGCCGGTGCTGGCAACCAGCTCTGGCACAACGACTTTCGTCGAAGGCAACAACATCACTACGTTGCGCGTACTGGTCGATCCAGGCATCACTCTTTCGGATCTCGACAGCAACACATTCGCAAGTGCCACGGTCAGTATTACCGGTGGATTGCAGACCGCGGATTTCCTGTCCTTGCCCACGTCTTCATTCGCTACGCAACCGTTTGGCAATATCACCACCAGTGGCAGCAACGGCAGCGGTGTGATGACGCTGACCTCCGCCGGAGCGACGGCGACCTTGGCCCAGTGGCAGGCCGCTTTGCGGGCGATCACATTCTTCAGCTCATCACAGACCCCCGTCAGCAGCGACCGCACGGTCAGTTTTGTGATCAACGATGGTGTGAGCAACAGTGCTGTTGTCACCAA
>JANMKM010000310.1:0-8822 GCA_031372035.1 Rhodoferax sp.
CAGAAGCGCACCACCCGCTGGTCGTAGGCGTCGCCATAGAAAGCTGACAGCGGGATCGCGGCGACGCCGATTTCGCGTGTCAGCCACTGGCAGAAGTCAGCGTCACCCAGTTCGCGTTCGGCCACCGCCAGGTTCGAGATATCGACACACTGGAAATAGCTGCCCTCACTGGGCAGCAAGCGGAAGCGGGTGCTGGCCAGACCGGTCCGGAAAAGATCGCGCTTGCGCTGGTAGAAGGCCGACAGATCGAGGTACGGCTTCGGGTCAACCATGTAGGCGGCCAGCGCATGCTGCACCGGCGTGTTGACGGTGAAGACGTTGAATTGGTGCACCTTGCGGAACTCGGCTGTCAGGGCTGCTGGAGCAGCGACAAAGCCCACCTTCCAGCCGGTGACGTGGTAGGTCTTGCCAAAGCTGCTGACGATGAAAGCACGGGCTGCAAGCCCCGGGAAGCGCACTGCACTCTCATGGGGCTGGCCATCAAACACCATGTGTTCGTAGACCTCGTCACTGATCAGCAGCACGTCGGTAGGAGCCAGCAGTTCCTGCAAGCGCAGCATGTCCTCGCGCGTCCAGACCGTGGCGCTTGGGTTGTGCGGCGTGTTGACGATGATGGCCCGGGTTCTTGGTGTCAGGGCCGTGGCGATGCGGTCAAAGTCGGGCCGAAAACTGCCAGGGGTCAATGGCACACGCACTGCCGTGCCGCCGGCCAGATCAATATTTGGCACATAGCTGTCGTAGCAGGGATCCAGAACGATCACCTCATCGCCTGGACGCACCACCGCCAGGATGGCAGTGATGATGGCCTGCGTCGCTCCGGCGGTCACGGTGATTTCGTCAGCTGCGCTGTAGCAGCGGCCGTGCAGCGCATTGATCTTGGCAGCGATGGCGTCACGCAGGACAGCCACGCCGGGCATCGGCGGATACTGGTTCAGCCCGGCTTCCATGGCATGGGTCACGGCCTGCACCAGGCGTGGGTCGCAGTTGAAATCCGGGAAGCCCTGGCCCAGATTGACCGCGCCACGCTCAGTCGCCAGCGCCGACATGACGGTGAAAATCGTGGTGCCAACGGCGGGCAGCTTGGTTTGCAGTATGGGTGTGCGTTCGATGGGGCTGATCATGATGCTCACATGTCGTAGTCGTTGGCGTGTCCGGCCATGGCGCGGACTATGAGGTTGCGGTCCAGGCGGTCGCTGAGCAGACTGGCAAAGGTGTAGACAAAGTTGCGCAGGTAAGCGCTGCGCTTGAAGGCGACCCGCGCCACGTTCTGCCCGAACAGATAGCCTGCGGGCCGCACCACCAGTCCGCCACGGTCATCCTTGGCGCGGAGTTCGCGCACGGCCATTTCGGCCGCAATGCCAACGCCCAGCCCCAGCGCCACGTAGGTCTTGATGACGTCGGAATCGATGGCCTCCAGTGCAATCCGTGGTTGCAGCTTGCGGGTGGCAAAGGCCTGGTCGATCTTGGTACGACCGGTGAACGACGGGTGGTAGGTGATCAACGGCTCCTGGGCAATATCTTCCAGCGAAATGCGTTCCTTCTGTGCCAATGGATGGTCGGCAGGCAGGACCAGCATGTGCTGCCACTCGTAGCACGGAAGCGTCACCAGTTCCGAGTAGGCAGCCAGCGACTCGGTGGCAATCCCGATTTCTGCTGTTTCATCGATCAGCATGGCCGCCACCTGGTCCGGGGCACCCTGATGCAGGCTGACGTTTACCTTGGGATAGGCAACTCGCAGCTTGGCCACCGGCTCCGGCAATACGTAGCGCGCCTGGGTATGGGTGGTCGCAATCGACAAGGTGCCACTGTCCTCGGCGCTGAACTGCTCACCAATGCGCTTGAGATTGCCCAACTCGCGCATGATGACTTCAATGCTCGCCAGTACCAGCTGCCCAGGTTCTGTGATGCGCTTGAGGCGCTTGCCATGGCGGGCAAAAATGTCGATGCCGAGTTCTTCCTCCAGTTCGATGATCGCCTTGGAGACGCCCGGTTGCGAGGTGTGCAGCGCCTTTGCCGCCTCCGTCAGATTGAGATTGCGCCTGGCAGCCTCCTGCACGAAGCGAAACTGATGCAAATTCATATCAAATCTCACCTAATGATGAGTCTAATTATGGCATTTCTCGTCTAATGAGCAGACCGCCCAAACATCATCTGGCTGCGATCTGCGCCATCAATTCCACCATGGACGGATCCTCACCCACGACGGGGGCCAGCGTGAACACGACACCTGGCCACTGCACCTGCAGGGCCCGCACCAACAGAGGCAGGTCCTGACGCGTGTGCTTTCCCATGCCCAAAAACATGGGCACGATCTTGATGTCCTGGGCGCCACCATCAATCAGTGCAGCAGAGCATGCAGCCAGGTCGGGTGCACTCAGTTCCAGGAAGGCGCAGGCCACCACCAGGTCCGGAGTTTGCCGTCGCATCTGCTCGGCTACAGCATCCAGCCAGCCACGCCACAGTGGATCGCGTGATCCATGGGCAAACAGCACAAAGGCGCGTTGTTCCATCTGGCGGCAAGCTGTTGGATGGGGCGAGCAGACGGCGGCTATCGCCGCAGGACCAGCCAGCCGAAGGCCGCCAGAGAAAGCATGGAATAGATGATGCCGGGCAACGCCGCCGTAAGCCACGGCTGCCAGTTCTGCAGGTTGCCGATGTAGCCAAACACATTGTTGAGCAGAAAGAAGCTGATGCCGGCCATCACGCCGACAAATACATAGGTGGCGACACCTGCGGAACGGAAGTGCAAGTAGGCGAAGGGCAGGGCCAGCACCACCATCACGATGCAGCTCAGGGGATAGAAAACCTTCTTCCAAAATTCAATTTCGTAGCGCTGGGCACTCTGGCCGTTGGCATCGAGGTGGCGGATGTACTGGAACAGGTCAATGGTGCCCATGCGCTCGGGCTTGAGCAGGGTCGCCGACACCATCTCGGCGGTGATCTGCGTGGGCCAGCGCAGGGTTTCCAGCCGGAGCTTGTCGATGTGGACCGTTTCAGCCCCGCGCGCTGCAAATTCGGTGCGATCCACCTTCAGCAACTGCCAGGCTTCGTCATCCTCGCTCACCCGTGCGGATGCAGCCTGGCTCATGGATACCAGAAAGCCCTGGTTGTCGAACTCGAAGATGCGCACATCGCGCATGCCGCCGTCGGCTGCAAGTGCACCGACGTTGACCTTGAAATTGGAGAAGCGCTGCTTTTCCTTGAGCCAGGCGCCGGTTTGGCCGACCGTGATGCGGCCTTCAAAACGGGCCTTGAGCAACTGTGCATTGCGGTCCGTGACCGGAGCGATGTAGTCCCCCAGGGCAAAGGTGAGCAACACGAAGGCCAGCCCCAGTACCAGCAGCATGCGCAAGGCGCGCCAGGGCCCCAAGCCACTGGTGCGCAAGATGGTGTATTCGGAACTTTGCGCCAGCCGCGCCATCACGATCACGGTGCCGATGAGCAGCGTGATCGGCAGCAGCTCGTACAGATGGCTCGGTACCATCAGCGCCAGAAAGCTCAGTGCATCGATCAGCGCGTAGCCATTGGCGTTCTTGCCGCGGATCGCAGCGAGCTCATCGACCAGGTCGAAGAAGAAGAACAACGCGAGAAAACCAAGCGTGACCATGGCTACCGTCGCCACGACTTCGTCGTAGACCAGCCGTCGAATGGTCCTCATCGCTGAACCGGTGGTTGCGCCTGCGGGGCCGGCGCTGACCGCCAGCGCAGGCTCCAGCTGTTGTGGCGCTTGGCGATCCAGAGACTGCCCAGCGCCAGGGCACTGCCATGCAGGATCACCAAGTAGTACAGCACGCCAATCTGTTCGGCTGCAATCCAGTTCTGACCGACGTTGATCAGGTTGTAGTACACCACGAAGGCAAACAGGGCGAACACAAAATTGCTGCTTCGCCCCATGCGTGGGTTGACGTTGGAAACGGCGATCGCAACCAGCACCAGGTTGAACGCCGCCAGAGCCAGCCCAAGCCGCCAGGAAAATTCGCCCAGGTTGGCACGGCTGGGCTCGCGCAGCAGTTCGGCCGTGCTGCGGGACTTGGACGGTACGCTCTCGCGCGCCGTGAAGTCACTGGCTCCCACCTTGATACCGTACTCTTCGAACTCACTGAGCTTCAGGTCACCACCGTCCGGCGTGTGTTCCAGCCGCTGCCCATTGCTGAGCATCAGGAATCGATTGTCGTTGCTGCTCTCGATGCGTCCGGTACTGGCCGATGTGACCGTATCCTTGCCATGCTGTGAGGTGGCAATGAACACATTGCTGCCGGACTTGCCCAGTACGGCGTCTTTCTCCACGAAGAACACCCGGTCGCCTGCAGCCGACTCCTGAAACTGGCCGGGCTCCACCCGCTCGATGTCACCGCGCGTCTCGAAATGGTCCTTCATGTCCTGAATCTGGCGGTTCGACCACGGCCACACCAGCAGGGCCAGCACCAACACCGCCAACAGGATGGGCCAGGCAAAACGGAACAGCGGGCCCACCAGGCTGGCCAGGCCCCGCCCGCTGGTAAACCAGATAACCATCTCGCTGTCGCGGAACATGCGTGACAAGGTGGCGACGATGGAGATGAACAGGCTCATCGTCAGGATCGTGGGCAAGTGGCCCAGCACTGTATAGCCCATGACCATCATCACGTCCGACGGATCAAACCCACCGCGCGAAGCCTGCCCCAGCGTCCGGATCAGCATCATCGTCATGACCACCGTAATCAGGACGATCAGCGTTGCACCGAAGCTGCGGGCCAGCTCGGTGCGTATCGAGGAATGGAATAACATCGGCACAGAAGGAAAACGCAAATTATGAACTTCGAACTCAAGTCGCTGGAGCTCCCAGGCGCTGTCGCCGAAAAGTGCGACGCATTGCTGGTGCTCGTGGCACACCCATTCAAGGCCGGCACGGATGCATTGTCGATGCTGGTCGCACAAGCGATTGCTGCGGGGGATTTCGAAGCCAAAGCCGGCAAGATGCTGCAGACCTACAAGCCCGTTGGGTTGGCGGCGTCGCGGCTGGTTCTGGTGAGCACCGGCGATGGCTCGGCAAAGATGGTGCGCAAAGGCACGGCGACTGCTCTGGCCGCTGTCAAGGGACCGAATGTCCGCAAGGTCGTGCTTTGCTTTTCCACTCCGCCTAGCGCCGATGCGGTCAGATCCCTGGTGCTGTCGGTTGCCGAAACCAGCTACGTTTACACCACGACAAAACCGAAGGCGGAACCCTGAACCTTCGAACGGGTGGTCGTCGGGGCTCCGGTTGTGGCCGGGGTGCGTCGGGTTTGTGGCCGCACGGTCGCTGTGGTGACCGGTGTGGAATTTGCCAAGGAATGGGCAAACCGTCCTGCGAACCATGCGACGCCGACCCATCTGGCGCAGGCCGCCAAGGACGTGGCAAAGGCTCCGAAGATGCGTTGTGAGGTCCTTGGACCGAAGGAAGTGGCCAAGCTCAAGATGGGTTCGTTCATGGCGGTGGCGCAGGGCTCAGACCAGCCCCTGCGGTTCATCGTCCTGCGCTACGACGGAGCCGCCAAGACCGTGAGCCCCACGGTTCTGGTGGGCAAGGGCATCACATTCGACGCTGGCGGCATATCGATCAAGCCGGCGCCTGAAATGGATGAGATGAAATTTGACATGTCGGGCGCAGCCAGCGTCCTGGGCGTGTTCAAGGCGCTGGCGCTGCTCAAGCCGGCGATCAATGTGGTGGGCCTGATCGCGGCCTGCGAGAACCTGTTGGATGGCCGCTCCGTCAAGCCGGGCGATGTGGTCACGAGCATGAGTGGTCAGACCATCGAGATTCTCAATACCGATGCGGAAGGACGCCTGGTCCTGTGCGATGCGTTGACCTATGCCGAGCGCTTCAAGCCCCGTGCGGTGATCGACATTGCGACGCTGACCGGAGCCTGCATGGTGGCGCTGGGTGGCGTGCGCAGTGGCCTGTTCAGCGCCAGCGATGACCTGGCCGCAGAACTTGGCGCAGCAGGTGAAGCGGCGCAGGACCTGTGCTGGCGGCTGCCATTGGACGACGATTACGCCGAAGGATTGAAGACCAATTTTGCCGACGTGGCAAACATTGCTGGCAGAGCTGGCGGAGCAATCACAGCTGCCAAGTTCTTGCAGCGCTTTGCTTCAAAGTTTGATTGGGCCCACCTGGACATTGCAGGTACTGCCTGGAAAAGCGGGCAGGCCAAAGGGGCGACAGGCCGGCCCGTGGGCTTGCTGCTCGAGTATCTGCTGGCCCAGACGCCACACCCTCAGCGGGCGCCCGTCCCGGTGCGTGCTGCCAAGGCACCGACGCGCCGCAGCGCCTGATGTCTGGTCGAGACTCGCAGGAGGGGCTGCAGCGGTGACGGAAATGGCCTTCCACTTCAATGTGGAGCACAAGGTGGACTACGCCTGCCGGTTCCTGCGCAAGGCCATGCGCCGCGGGACCGGGGTTGTGGTCACGGCAGAGTCGTCTGTGCTGACAGTGCTGGATGCGGCTCTGTGGACTTTTTCCCGCGTTGACTTTGTTCCCCATAGCCATGCCCAGGCGGACATACCCTGCCATCGGGCAACACCTGTGGTGCTGACGAGTCATCCCGTGCGTGCAAGCTCGCGCGAGGCATTGCTCAACCTGGGGCACGCGATTCCCGACGGATTCGAACAGTTTGAGCGCGTCATCGAACTGGTGGGGCAGGATGACAATGAACGCCGGTTGGCACGTGGCCGCTGGAAGCATTACGCGCAGCGCGGCTATCGGGTGGAGGGCCACGATATTGCGACCAGAGTGGTGGGGTGATGCCATTGCGTAGCCGCGGCGTGCCCCGGTTCCTGCCGACCCTGACAGAGGTGGTGCAAGTGGGCGAAAGCGCAACAGTCGCAGATGGGCCTGAAGTTCCAGGACCGACCCACGTTGCCACGCCCGTGGCGGACGTGTTTGCGCGCCAAGGGCTTGAACGAGCACGCGCGGCGGTACGGGCTCACGTACACCAGGCTATGAACGACTGGCTGCGGGAACAACTGGCCTCGCCCGTGTCGCCCCTGAGTTTGAAACTGGACGAAGTGGCGCGCCAGGCTTTGTTGGGCACGAACGCCAGTTCCACCGCTTCCACTCCCTGAATGCGGCCCTGCGACATTGGTAGTGGCCCTATGGCTATTGAATTTGTTTTGCGTTATCGTGCTGGGCGTTGAACTTTACAGTTAACATTTCTCGTTCACAGTTTTTATTGGAGTTGCTTATGCAAATGAAGTTGAAGCTTACCGTTGCCGCCGCAATGGCGGTTGCCGCTGGTGCGGTGGCCGCGCAGGACATGGTTGTCAAGATTGGTCACGTTGCCCCGATTTCGGGTGCACAGGCCGCCTATGGCAAGGACAACGAAAATGGCGCACGCATGGCCATCGAAGATCTGAACGCTGCCGGCGTCATGATTGGCGGCAAGAAGGCCAAGTTTGAACTGGTCGCCGAAGATGACGCTGCCGATCCGAAACAGGGCGCTGCTGTGGCGCAAAAGCTGTGTGACGCCAAGGTTGCAGGCGTTGCCGGCCACCTGAATTCCGGTACCACCATTCCGGCCTCGAAGGTCTACAACGATTGCGGCATCCCGCACATCACACCCTCGGCCACCAACCCCAATCTGACCAAGCCAGGCTACAAGACCACATGGCGGCTCCTGGCCAATGACAATGCGCTGGGTGCAGGTCTGGCCTTCTACGCTGCCGACGCCTTGAAGCTCAAGCGCATCGCCGTTATTGACGACCGTACGGCCTATGGCCAGGGCGTTGCCGAAGTCTTCAAGCGGACTGCGGCCGCCAAGGGCATCACGATTGTTGACGAGCAGTTCACCACGGACAAGTCGGTGGACTTCATGTCGATCCTGACCGCCATCAAGTCGAAGAATCCGGACGGTGTGTTCTTCGGCGGCATGGACCCACAGGCCGGTCCGATGCTGCGGCAGATGGAGCAACTCGGTCTGACCAACGTCAAGTACTTCGGTGGCGATGGCATCTGCACCAATGACCTGATCAAACAGTCCGCCGGTGCCAAGACGCTGGAAAACGTGATTTGTGCCGAAGGCGGTGCATCGCTCGCCAAGATGCCTGGCGGCGAAGCCTGGATGAAGCGCTACGAAGCCAAGTATCCGAAGCAGTTCCAGGTCTACAGCCCGTACGTCTATGACGCGGTGCATGTGCTCGTGGACGCCATGAAGCGCGCCGGCAGTGCTGACCCCAAGGTCTATGGTCCGATGATTGGCGCCACCAATTACAAGGGCATCACCACCACCGTGCAGTTTGAGAGCAATGGCGAGTTGAAGAACCCGGCCATGACGCTGTACACCTACAAGGGCGACAAGAAGATCGCTCTTAACTGATCTCGTCGATCCAGCTGCGAGGGCCGCTTTCGAGCGGCCCTTTTTCTTTGTAGGGCGCGTCGGCGCCAAAGTCCGATCACTCAGGTAAAATAGCGGGCATTGGAGAGGTGGATGAGCGGTTTAAGTCACACGCCTGGAAAGCGTGCGAGGGGTAAAACCCTCCGCGGGTTCGAATCCCGCCTTCTCCGCCACGAATAGGTTTCAGGCAGCCTCACACAGACCGCCTGACACCCCTGAAAGCCCCTGAAGATGGGGCTTTCTTGTTTCAGACGAAGCACCGTCAGCATCTATGACAAATATTTCCGCGAGCAAGGTACGTGAGCAATATGAAATGCTGCCGTACCCTCCGGTGAATCCGGAAGATGAGCGCCATCGGCTGGTGCACACCTGGCTCGATCATCTCCCGATGATGAACCACTATTGCTATGGTGGGCGACAGAGCTTTACCGACGGCTTCCGGATATTGGTGGCCGGTGGTGGAACCGGTAGCGG
>JANMKM010000312.1:0-5903 GCA_031372035.1 Rhodoferax sp.
TACATGCCCGAGGAGCGTGCCGAGGACGAGAACGTGCAGGACCCGCACTGCATGGTGCAGTGCGCCGCAAACCCGGACGTGCTGTGGGTGCAACACCACTGTGGCATCTTCCGCTCTACTGACGGCGGCGTGCAGTGGCAACCCATCCCCGCGCCGCAACCCTCAGGCTTCGGCTTTGCCGTGGCCAGCGACCCCACCAACCCCCAGCGCGCCTGGTTCGTGCCGGCCGTGGCCGACCAGAATCGTATTCCCGTAGACGGCAAGCTGGTGGTCACCCGCACCGACGACGGCGGCCAGAGCTTCCAGGCCTTCGGCACCGGCCTGCCACAGCAGCACGCCTACCACTTGATGTACCGGCACGCGCTGGACGTGTCCGCCGACGGGCGCACGTTGGCCATGGCCTCTACTACCGGAGGCCTGTGGCTCAGCCGCGATGCCGGCGAAAGCTGGGACTGCCTGAGCCGCGACCTGCCACCCGTGGCGGCATTGCGGGTTCTTGGCTGAGAGGAGAAATCGGCTGCAAGGCGCATGGAGAAAGCACGGGGCACTACTTGTTCGATAGCGCCCGGGCCCCACCGGCACCCGAAATTCGCCGATTCCATGGGCCGTCCGGGTTTTCGCCTTGCTGCGTGCCAGCCCATGGCCGAAACCGGTAATTGTTCGCGCGTCAACGGGGAGTGTCGGCGCTACCATGTATCACCCGTCCACTTGCAGGAGGCAGCATGGGCATTTCCACACCAGTCAAAGCCCGCAGCGTTGGCGACATCGATGGTTTCATCACGCTGCTGCGGGTGGCTTGCGAAACTCCGAGCGTCAACAACACCCTGGAAAAGCTGCTGTCCATGCCGGATGAGCGGCGCCAGGTGCTGGTGCACAACTGGGTCAATGACCTGATCGTGAAGCAGGCACCCAAGGACTTCATCGAAGCCGTCGCCTGCCTGCTGGACGACGCGGTATCCGAGAAGGCCTACGAAGTCATTTACCAGTGCCGGCGTTAGCCGCTCAGAAGGCCGCTGCGGGCCTCAGGCGTAGGCGTCCATCGGCACGCAGCTGCAGAACAGGTTCCGGTCGCCGTAGACGTTGTCGACCCGGCCCACTGGCGGCCAGTATTTCACCTGCTTGAGCGTGGCCAGCGGGAAAGCGGCCAGTTCGCGGCTGTAGGGCCGGTCCCACTCGGCGCCGAGCACGCTGGCGGCGGTGTGCGGGGCGTGCTTGAGCGGGTTGTTGTCACGCGGCCATTCGCCGTTTTCCACTTTGGCGATTTCTTCGCGGATCGCGATCATGGCGTTGATGAAGCGGTCCAGTTCGTCCAGGGTTTCGCTCTCGGTCGGCTCCACCATCAATGTGCCGGGCACCGGGAAGCTCAGCGTGGGGGCGTGAAAGCCGTAGTCCATCAGACGCTTGGCGACATCTTCGGCGCTGATGCCGGCGGCACCTCCGCTGGACTCCTTCAGCGGCCGCAGGTCCAGGATGCACTCGTGGGCTACATGGCCGTTTTCGCTGGCGTAGAGCGTGGGGTAATGGTCCTTGAGCCGGGCGCTGATGTAGTTGGCCGAGAGGATGGCCACTTCGGTGGCCTGCTGTAGTCCGGTCGCGCCCATCATGCGGCAGTACATCCAGCTGATCGGCAACACGGCAGCGTTACCTAGTGGCGCCGCAGAGACGGCGCCCACATGGAAGGCTTCCGGCGCAGCGGCATTCTGGCTGTGTGCCTGGGTTGCCGCAAAGCTGTTGTGCCCGGGCAGGAACGGCACCAGGTCCGCCACCACGCACACCGGTCCGACGCCGGGGCCGCCACCGCCGTGCGGGATGCAGAAGGTCTTGTGCAGGTTCAGATGGCTGACATCACCGCCGAACTCGCCGGGGGCAGTGACGCCCACCAGGGCGTTCATGTTGGCGCCGTCCACATAGACCCGGCCGCCATGCTGGTGCACCAGGGCGCAGAGTTCGCGCACCTGGGTTTCGAACACGCCATGGGTGCTGGGGTAGGTGATCATCATGGCCGCCAGATTGGCGCTGTGCTGCTCGCACTTGGCCTTCAGGTCCGCCATGTCCACATTGCCCTGGGCGTCACAGGCGGTCACCACCACCTGCATGCCCACCATCTGGGCGCTGGCAGGATTCGTACCGTGGGCGCTGGACGGGATCAGGCAGATATTGCGGTGGCTCTGGCCGCGCGAGGCATGCCAGCCGCGGATCGCCAGCAAACCGGCGTATTCGCCCTGCGATCCGGCGTTGGGCTGGAGGCTGATGCCGGCATAACCCGTGGCCTGGCACAGCCAGTCGCGCAATTGCGCATCCAGCTCGGTGTAGCCCTGCAGCTGGTTGGCCGGGGCAAAGGGGTGGATGTTGGCGAACTCCGGCCAGGTGACGGGAATCATCTCGCTCGTGGCATTGAGCTTCATGGTGCAGCTGCCCAGCGGAATCATGCTGCGGTCCAGCGCCAGGTCCTTGTCCGACAGGCGCCTGAGGTAGCGCAGCAGGCTGGTCTCGCTATGGTGGGTGTTGAACACTGGATGCGTCAGGTAGCTGCTGCCGCGGCGCAGGGCGGCGGGCACCAGGCTCAGGCTGCCGGAACGCTGGCTGTCGAAGGCCGGCGGAATGACGCCAGCCGGCGCGAAGAAGGCCCAGAGCTGTTCCACGTCCTGCCGGGTGCTGGTCTCATCGAGCGCGATGCACAGCGTCGCCTCAGAGGCAAATCGGAGGTTGGAGCCCGCAGAATAAGCGCGGGCAGCTATGGAATGTGTAGCGGAACCGGTCTCGACCTGCAACGTGTCGAAGGCCGCCGTGGCATTGCTCACGGCGAGGCCCATGCTCTGCAGGCCGCGTGCCAGGATCGCTGTGTAGGCCGCTACGCGCTGGGCGATGCGCTTCAGGCCGGCGGGCCCGTGGTAGACGGCATACATGCTGGCCACCACCGCTGGCAGCACCTGCGCGGTGCAGATGTTGGATGTGGCTTTCTCCCTGCGGATGTGCTGTTCGCGGGTCTGCAGTGCCAGCCGGTAGCTGGGGTTGCCGTGGCTGTCGATGCTGACACCCACCAGACGTCCGGGCATCGAGCGCTTGTATTCGTCGCGGCATGCCAGGTAGGCGGCATGCGGGCCGCCATTGCACATCGGCATGCCGAAGCGCTGGGTGGTGCCGACCACGATATCGGCGCCAAACTCGCCCGGTGGCAGCAGCAGCGTGAGCGCCAGCAGGTCCGCCGCCACGCACAAGGCAGCCTGGTGGCCGTGCGCCAAGTCTGCAAGCGCCCGCAGATCGTGCACCGTGCCGGTGCTGCCGGGGTACTGCGCCAGCACGCCAAAGTAGTCGCCGCCCGCCATCAGCGTGGCCAACGGTTGCGTGGCGCTGCTGAGCTTGACTTCCAGGCCCAGGGGCTCAGCCCGGGTCTGGATCACTTCGATGGTCTGGGGGTGGCAGTCGCCGGCGACGAGGAAGATCTTGCTCTTGGATTTGACGCTGCGCCGGGCCAGCGTCATGGCTTCGGCCGCGGCGGTGGCTTCGTCCAGCATCGAAGCATTGGCAATCGGCATGGCGGTCAGGTCGCAGACCATGGTCTGGAAGTTCACCAGCGCTTCCATGCGGCCCTGCGAGATCTCGGCCTGGTAGGGCGTGTAGGCGGTGTACCAGGCCGGGTTCTCCAGCACATTACGCAGGATCACGCCGTGCGTGTGGGTGCCGTAGTAGCCCTGGCCGATGTAGCTCTTGAACACCCGGTTCTTCTGCGCCAGGCTACGCAGTTCGGCCAGCGCCGCAGCCTCAGAAATGGCGTCCGGAATCGCCATTGCGGTGCGCCGGGCGATGGAGCGCGGCACGATGCCGTCGATCAGCTCGCGCCGCGAGGCCGAGCCCACCACCTGCAGCATCAGGGCTTCATCGTCGGCGCCGATGCCGATATGGCGGGCAATGAACTCGTCGGCGTTTTCCAGGGACTCAAGGGACTCGGCAGCTGGCATCAACATGGGCGTGGATCCGGGAAAGAAAAGGAGTGGGGTGTGAAGCGGCTCAGGCGCTGGCGGAAAAACTGCTGTAGCTGGTCTCGTCCATCAGGGCGTCAAGATCGCCCGGGCTGCTGAGCTTGATCTTGAAGAACCAGCCGGCACCCATCGGGTCCGTGTTGGCCAGTGACGGATCCTCGCGCAGGGCCTCGTTCACTTCGGTCACTTCACCGCTGGCCGGCATGTAGACATCGGCCGCCGCCTTGACCGACTCCACCACGCCGGCGATCTCCTTGGCCGCGTAGCTCTTGCCCACTTCCGGCAGGTCCACGAACACCACGTCGCCGAGCGCGTCCTGCGCATGCTGGGTGATGCCGACGGTGGCGCTGTCGCCGTCGATCTTGAGCCATTCGTGGTCCGGGGTGTACTTGATGCTCATGGCAGGTGCTCCGTGAAGGTAGGGTGAATGAAGTTGATTCGAATCGGGTTCAGCCGCGGTAGTAGCGGTTGGGCACAAAGGGCATGCTGACCAGTTCCATGGGCACCGGCTTGCCGCGCACCATGGCATTGAGTTGGGTGCCCAGGGCGGCGTGGCTGCTGGCCACATAGCCCATGGCCACGGGCTGGTCGATGCTAGGGCCCAACAGGCCGCTGGTGACCTCGCCAATGCGCTCGCCGGTGCTGCTGTGCAACTCGGTGTGGTCCCGCACCGGCACCCGCACCAGCGCCCGCAGGCCGACGCGCTGGCGTTGCGGTGCGTCCTGCGGTGTGGCAGCGTCCAGTTGCGCCAGCACCTTGGCCGCGCCCGGGAAGCCGCCGGCACGTGAGCCACCGCTGCGGCGCACCTTCTGCATGGCCCAGTTCAGCTGTGCTTCCACGGGGGTGGTGCTCTCGTCGATGTCGTTGCCATACAGGCACAGGCCGGCTTCCAGGCGCAGCGAATTGCGCGCCCCCAGGCCGACGGGGCGGACCTCCGGCTGGGCAAGCAAGGCGCGGGCCAGGGCCTCGGCCTGCATTTCGTGCACCGAGATCTCGAAGCCGTCTTCGCCGGTGTAGCCGCTGCGCGTGACAAAGCATTCGATGTGCTGGTGCGCGCCGGCACCGGAGCAGGCAATGGAGAAGGCGCCGCCGGTCATGAACACCAGTTTCTCGATGCCTGGGCACAAGCGTCGCATCACGCTGACAGCCTGCGGACCTTGCAGCGCCATCAGGGCCATCTGCGGCATCGGGATGACCTCGCAGCGGCTACCGATACGGCTCTTGATGTGTGCAATGTCATTGACCTTGCACGCCCCATTCACAATCACAAAAATGTCGGTGCCGCGGTTGAAGAACATCAGGTCGTCGATGATGCCGCCGGCGTCGTTGAGCAGCAGGCCGTAGCGCTGCTTGCCCACCGGCAGGCCGATCACGTCCACCGGCATCAGGCTCTCGAAAGCTGCTGCGGCGTCGGGCCCCACCAGCCGCAACTGGCCCATGTGCGAGACGTCAAACAGGCCGGCAGCCTTGCGCGTGTGCAGATGCTCGGCCATCAGGCCGGCCGGGTACTGCACCGGCATGGAATAGCCGGCGAAGGGCACCATGCGTGCGCCCAAACCCGCATGCAGGTCGTGCAGGGGGGTGTGCAGCAGGGTTTCAGTCGTTGCGGGAGCTGACATGGCGGGCTTTCAGGGCAGGAACGGATCCATGGCATACACCATGGGCTGCCCCCGCTGTCCGCTTTACCTGAGAGATTCACCAGGCGATGCTGGCTTGCTCCTTCGGTGGACCGCGCCTTGCGGTCTCTCTCCAGTGGGGAACGCTTCGCGTGAAGCGTGTGCCAGTCCTTTTGCCTGAGCGTTCCGGCCTGAGCCATGCGCCTTCGGCGGCTGCCGCTACACCGAGATGCGGGCAACTCTCTCCTGACCGTTTGGATTCTACCTGCGCCGCGCCACAGTCGGCCCCGGATACTGGCCTCCCCGT
>JANMKM010000466.1:0-6169 GCA_031372035.1 Rhodoferax sp.
GCACCAGCCAGCGCACACCGTCGGCACACAGGCGCGGTTCGAACATCACCAGCAACACCACGCCGACCAGTCCGATCAGCAGTGGCGGCGCGATCCACTTCCAGGACAAGCCGGCGAAGAAGATCACTGATAGCCCCGCCACCAGCACCAGCACTGCGGTGCCCAAATCCGGCTGCTTGACGATCAGGCCGACCGGCACGGCCAGCAGCAGCGTGGCCACCATGAAGTCCAGCGGCCGCAGCTGGCCCTCGCGCTTCTGGAACCACCAGGCGAGCATCAACGGCATGGCAATCTTCAGCACTTCGCTGGGCTGGATCACCACCCCCACATTGAGCCAGCGCCGGGCGCCCTTCTTGGTGATGCCGAAAATGGCCACTGCCAACAGCAGCGCCACACCCGCCACATACAGCGGCACGGCCAGGGCCATCAGGCGCTGCGGCGGAATCTGCGCCACCACGAACATGATGAAGCCGGCGATCAACATGTTGCGGCCATGGTCTTCGAAGCGCGTGCCATGGTCAAAACCCGACGAATACATGGTCAGCAAGCCGGCGCAGGCCAGCAAAAAAACGGCAAAGGCCAGCGGGCCATCAAAACCACGCAGCCAAGGTAGCGCATGGCGCCAGATCGGAGGTTTGTCGAACACGGCAGACATGGGCTGATTATCCCGTGCCGGGCCGGCACACAACCCGCCGCCGTGCCTATCATGGCCACATGCCGACCACCCATCTGCTGTACCTGCACGGCTTTCGTTCCTCTCCCCAGTCAACCAAGGCGCGCATGCTTGCGGCCCGCGTGGCCCGGAACCATCCTGCTCTGGTCTGGTGGTGCCCGCAACTGCCACCCTCGCCGCAGGCCGCGATGCAATTGCTGTGGCAGGGCATTGCCGACTGGCCGCAGCCGACCATGGCCGTCATCGGCTCTTCGTTGGGCGGCTGTTATGCCAGCGTGATCGCCAACCACACGGGCTGCAGGGCCGTGCTGCTGAATCCAGCCGTATTTCCGGCACGGGATCTGCAGAAGTACATCGGCGAGCAGACCTCCTGGCACGACCCCAGAACCCGGTTCACGGTCGAGCCCCGCTTCATCGAAGAGCTACGGGCGCTGGAAAGCCCCAGGCTGCAGCATCCGCAGCAGGTGCTGGCGGTGGTTGCCCAGGGTGATGAAGTGCTGGACTGGCGCGAGATGGCGGCCTTTGCCCATGGCGCGCGGCTGCGCCTGCTGCCCGGCAGCGACCATGCCCTGAGCGATTTCGCGCACCACCTGGACCGGGTGCTGGCCTTCCTGGAGCTGTGAGCCCCCAGGTCCGGCGGCTCGCAGGACCGGTCTGGGACAATGCGCAGCATGTTTGCATTGTTTGAAGAAGCCGGGAAGTTCGTGGCCGGCCGGATCCTGGATGAAACGCCGGCCTCCAGCCAGGTGGAGCTCGACAGCGGCAAGCGGGTCAAAGTCAAAGCGGCCAACGTGCTGCTGCGCTTTGAGGCGCCGGCACCGCGCGAGTTGCTGCGTGGCGCCCACAGCGTCGGCCAGGGCATCGAGCTGGAACTGGCCTGGGAATTCGCGCCCGAGGAGGAATTCGGCTTTGCCGACCTGGCACGCGACTATTTCTGCAGCGATGCGTCGCGGACGGCCAGCGTCGAGCAGCAAGCCGGCACCCTGCTGCGGCTGTACGAAGCGCCGCACTATTTCCGCCGCGCCGGCAAGGGGCGCTTTCGCAAAGCCAGTGCGGATGTGGTCGCGCAAGCCCTCGCCGCCATTGCGAAGAAGCAACAGATCGCTCTGCAGGTCCAGGGCTGGGCCGAGGCACTGGTGCAGGGCCGCTGCCCGCTTGAGATCCGTGAGCAGCTCTACAGGATCTTGTTCAAGCCGGACAAGAACGCGCCTGAGTACAAGGCCGTGGTCGAGGCTTCACGTGCCAGCCACCGCGCGCCGCTGGAACTGCTGCAGGCCGCCGGAGCCATCGACTCTGCCTACCAGTTCCATTGGCGCCGTTTCCTGTTCGAGAACTTCCCGCGCGGCACCGGCTTTCCCGCTATATCCGTGCCGAAGGTGCAGGACGCCCTGCCGCTGGCCAGCGTGGCCGCATTCTCGATCGACGATTCGGCCACCACCGAGATCGACGACGCCCTGTCATTGCAGGGCCTGGGCAGCGACTGCGTCACACTGGGCATCCATATTGCGGCACCGGCGCTGGCCATCAGCCCCGGCGATCTGCTGGACCAGATCGGGCGCTCTCGTCTGTCCACGGTCTACATGCCAGGCCACAAGCTGACCATGCTGCCCGACGCCGTGGTCCAGGGCTTCACGTTGCAGCAGGGCCGCGACTGTCCGGCCTTGTCGCTGTACCTGCGGATCGACGCCGCCACGCTGCAGGTGCGCAGCTTCGAGAGCCGGCTCGAGCGGGTGCCGATCAGTGCCAACCTGCGCCATGACCAGCTCGACCAGGTGGTCACGCAGGAATGGCTGTCGGACCCCGAGTTTTCCCATGAAACAGAGCCGCAAGCCGCATCTGCATTGCGCAGACAGCTATCATTTTTGTATCAATTGGCCTGTGCATTGAAGGCCGCGCGGGAAAGCGTGCGGGGCAAACCGGAAGCCTTCAACCGGCCCGACTACAACTTCCGGCTGCTGGGTTGCACAGGGGCAGAGCCCGATGGCAGCGAGCAGGTGGAGATCAGCGTGCGCCAGCGTGGCGCGCCGCTGGACCTGATCGTGGCCGAAGCCATGATCCTGGCCAACAGCACCTGGGGCGGCTGGCTGGCAGAGCTGGGCGTACCGGGCATCTACCGCAGCCAGGCCAGCCTGCTGCCGGGCGTGAAGGTGCGCATGGGCACCAAGGCTCTGCCGCACGCCGGTATCGGCGTCAAATGCTACGCCTGGAGCACCTCACCGCTGCGCCGCTACACCGACCTGGTGAACCAGTGGCAGATCATTGCCTGCGTGCGCCATGGCCGCTCCGCTGCCCTGGTGGCGCCCTTCAAGCCCAAGGATGCCGAGCTATTCTCCATCATCTCCAGTTTTGACGCGGCCTACTTTGCCTACAACGGCTTCCAGGGCGCCATGGAACGCTACTGGACCCTCAAGGCCCTGCAGCAACAGCAGATCCGCACACTGGACGGCAGCGTGCTCAAGGATGGCGTGGTCCGCGCCGACAGCCTGCCGCTGGTTGTCAACGTGGCCGGGGCGCGCGAATTGCCACGTGGTTGCCGGGTGCGCTTCGCCCTGGGCGCAGTGGACGAGATGACGCTGGACGTTGCCGCCACCTTGGTGCAGCGGATCGACACCGAGGCCACTGTCGCGGGCGAGGCAGCCACCATCGAGCCGGCGGAGGACGATGACGAAGCCCTGGCTGGACCGGTGGCGATTGCCATGGATGTGGCCGAGGAGCCTGTCCCCGCGGGCGATAATCTTCAGCCGTGAGCCAACGCTTCCTGCGCAACTTCAGCACCCTGCAAATCGCCCTCGGCGCCTCGGTGGCCGTGCACGCGGCCCTGATGACGGTGCGCTTCGTCGACCCTGATGCCTTCAACCGCGTCTTCCAGGACACACCACTGGAGGTGATCCTGGTCAACGCCCGCACCAATGAGCGTCCGGACAAGGCCCGGGCGATCGCCCAGGCCAACATGGCCGGTGGCGGCGACGCCGAACGCGGTCGCGCCACCACACCCCTGCCTCCGTCCGCATTCACCGAACTGGGTGACTCCCTGGAAGACGAGTCGCTGCGCAAGCTGCAGACCCTGCAAGAGCAACAGACCATGCTGTTGGCACAGGTGCGCAACCAGATCGCCACCTTACCACTGCCCGACCCCAAACAGCCAGGGCCGTCGAACGAGCAGAGCCAGCGCGAGGAAAAGCGCCGGCAGCTGATCAAGCTGCTGGCCGAGATCGAACGCCGCATCAACCAGGAGAACACCCGTCCCAAGAAGCGCTACATCAGCCCGGCCACACGCGAAGAGGTCTATGCGGTGTATTACGACAACCTGCGCCACGCCATCGAGGACCGCGGCACCGAGAACTTCCCGGAAGCCGGCGGCAAGAAGCTGTACGGAGAGCTGACCATGATCGTCACGGTCAACCATGACGGCCGGGTGCTGAACACGGAAGTGGTGGACAGCTCCGGCAATCGCACGCTGGACCGCCGGGCCGAAGCCATTGCCCGCACGGCCGGCCCTTTCGGTGCCTTCAACGAGGCCATGCGGCGCAAGGCCGACCAGATCCTGGTGGTCTCGCGTTTCAAGTTCACCCGCGACGAAACACTGGAAACCCGGCTGACGGCACAGTAGCCATGAAGCCCCTGTTGCGCTGGCTAGCACTGCTGTTGGCGGCGACTCTGTCGCTGCAGCTCTTCTTCCTCGGACGGATTGCGCTGATGGCGCGCGTGGACCCGCAGTCCACCGCTTTCCAGCGCTCCGAGGCCTGGCGCCTGTGGCAGGAGAAAGGCGAATTGCGCTGGCGCCAGCAATGGCTGCCCTATGCCAGCATTTCCGACCATCTCAAACGGGCCGTGATTACCTCGGAAGACGACAGTTTCAGTGACCACGGTGGCGTTGACTGGAAGGCGCTGGAACAGGCATGGCAGAAAAATGAACGCAGCCAGGCCCGGGTGCAACCGCGCAGCGCCGGCAAGGCGACCAGCGCCCGTGCGCCCAAGGTCGTGGGTGGCTCCACCATCACCCAGCAGCTGGCCAAGAACCTGTTCCTGTCGGGCGAGCGCACGCTGCTGCGCAAGGGCCAGGAACTGGTGTTGACACTGATGCTGGAGCTGCTGCTGGACAAGCGCCGCATCCTGGAGATCTACCTCAACAGCGTGGAATGGGGCGAGGGCGTGTTTGGCGCCGAGGCAGCGGCCCAGCACTACTACCGCAAGAGCGCGTCGCGGCTGACCGCCTACGAGGCAGCGCGCCTGGCCGTGATGCTGCCGCGGCCCAAGTACTTTGAGCGCCTGCCCGCCTCCAGCTACCTGAGTGAACGAGCCGGGGTGATTGCGGCGCGCATGGGTGGCGCGGCCTTGCCGTAATCGTATCGGGCCGCTGGGTATCATCGCCGCCATGCGCGCCAAGTTGATGAGCTTTCTGCTGCTGGGCCTGGTTCGTATCCTGACCGGTGCCCAGGCGCGCTGGCACGGCTGCCCGCCCATGGCCGAGCAACGTATCTACTTTGCCAACCACCAGAGCCATGTGGACCTGCTCATGATCTGGGCCGCGCTGCCACGGGAGCTGCGTTCCATCACCCGCGCCATCGCCGCGCGCGACTACTGGACCAAGACGCCATTTCGCCAATGGCTGACCACGGCGGTGTTCAACGTCATCTATGTCTCACGCACCCGGCAGGCGGACGAGGACCCGCTGGAGCCGCTGTGCGAAGCGCTGGAGCATGGTGACAGCATCATCCTGTTCCCCGAAGGCACGCGCGGCAATGCCGAGGAGCCGCAGAGTTTCAAGGCCGGCCTGTACAACCTGGCACAGCGCTTTCCGCAGGTGGTGCTGGTACCAGCCTGGATCAACAACGTGCAGCGGGTGATGCCCAAAGGCGAGGTGGTGCCGGTGCCGGTGCTGTGCTCGGTCACGTTTGGCGCACCAGTCCGGCTGGAGCCGGGCGAGGATCGACAGGACTTCCTGCAGCGCGCACGCAGCGCCGTGATCGCCCTGCGCGAGGTCTGAGGCCCCGCATGTACCAGTACCTGAAACACCTGACCGCTACGCAACAGATCGCTGCGATGTTCATCGTGGTGTTTGGCGTGCTGTTGCTGGCCTCGATTGCCACCCTGCTGCTCTCCCTGCGCGACCCGGGCGACGACGCCGCCTCGCAGGAGTGGCGTAACGAACTGCACAGCTTAGACGGGGTACTGCGTGCGAGCTGGCTGATGGTGTTCGTGTTCTGGATCGGCTGGCTCTCCGGTGACACCGTGGCCACCGTGCTGTTTGCCCTGGTCTCGTTCTTTGCCCTGCGTGAGTTCCTGACGCTGTCACCCACCCGCCGGGGCGATCACCGCAGCCTGGTGCTGGCCTTCTTCGTCGTGCTTCCCGTGCAGTTCTGGCTGGCCGCGACGAGGCACTTCGACCTGTTCACCGTCTTCATCCCGGTCTATGTCTTCCTGGCCATTCCACTGGCCAGCGCCCTGCGCGGCGACACGCAGCGGGGCCAGGTGCGAAACGCCAAGCTGCAGTGG
>JANMKM010000355.1:0-3059 GCA_031372035.1 Rhodoferax sp.
CGCGATGATGCTGGCGTCCCGACCGATACCGCCGGTTGTACTGCTGAGCACTCCATACCGGCCTCCTGCAATACCTGCGACGTGGGTGCCATGCCAGCAGCCGAGGGCGTAGTCTGGACAAGGAGTACCGCTACCTACAGCAGTACTTTGTGCTGCCTCGGCAGGACAGTAAGAGACGCTAGTTCCCGCTACATTGGCTGCCGGGTTTGAGAAGCACGCTTCTGCAACGATCTTGTTTGTGAAGAATGGATGTGTCTTGTCGACACCTGTGTCCAATATTGCAACGACTTGTCCCGCGCCGCGGACGCCAGCAGCCCATGCATTGGTAGCGCGGACGATCCCCGGCGTTTCGTTGAGCGACAGATACCGCGGCTCATCCAGCGATATGCTCATGACGTCCGGGTCAGCTAGCAACGCGTCAAGCGCATCTGCGTCCACTGTTAGCGCCATGATGTTGTGGAGTCGCAGTTGCACCACGTCGCGCGCGTCCCGGCCATGCAACCGACTCAACACCCGTGATTGCTTGGCTGAAACAGCCACAGCTTTGACCGTATCAGAATCTTCGCTTAAGCCTTGGGTGCGATCTTGCGCGCTATCCAATCCCACGATAACGCGCACGCGACCTTGGCTCCGAAGTGGGGCCAGCAAGTCTTCCCGTGAAGTCTTTTGGCTTGCGTCCGTCGGGGTAGCCAGGGTCGCTCCCGTCAAGTCCGCGGCCAGCGCTTGGTTGAACCCAAAAGATGTGAATGAGGCAAGAATCGCGAGAACCCCCGCGACCAGCAAATTATTGTTTTTCAAGTTCATCGCCGATGATCCAAAAGTGTTATCCATGTGCCGTCTTGTCGGCGGGCCATGGATATGGACCGATAACATTCGCCGAGAGTCGAGCATGCAACCTGTCGGCTATCCGTGCGCCCGCGCGGTTGGTTCGGATCCAGAATGCGCCAATGAATTCAAGTCCGTCTGCACATCGTCACCGCAATATGCCGCAACTTTTGTGCCAGCCAAAATTGGCGATGACCTCTGGCGTGAAGCAAAGCACAAATTCTGCGAGTTCAAGGGGTCGGATCACTCAAATTCGCGGATTCAGCCATGGATTTGGAGTCACGTCGGAATGCGCGGCCCAGCTTTTGGCAGACCGAAATTCTTGATCGTAAAGTTTTCCGACACACTTGATGTGTGTCTGCCGAACAGCAGGCGGCCCGAACAGCTGCAACAGCGACCGCCACCACGCAGTCGAATTGCCTAACGGCTCAGCACCCGTCTAGCCAACCAATCATATTGCGCCTGCCATTCAAAGGGGTTGCATCATGACGAAGGAGGCGCGCCTTCGGCAAAGTTTGAGGTGTTCTTCACCAGGTACACCTGCTTGCCCTGCGATTCGTAGTAGGTGCGCATGATGATCTCGGCTATCAGGCCCATCAGGATGCTCATCACGCCGGTGATGAACGCCAGCACCACCAGCAGTGGCAGAGGGGTCTGGATGAAGGACACATGCTCAAACAGCTTCAGGTAGATGGCCCACAGGCCTGAGAGAAACGACACCGCAATGCTGATCAGGCCGAAGCCGCCGAATACATAGATGGGCTTGTTGGCATAGCTGGCCAGAAACTTCACCACCATCAGGTCCAGCAGCACTTTCATCACCCGCTCCAGGCCGTATTTGGAGCTGCCGTGGATGCGCGGGTGGTGGGTGACCGGGATCTCCGCCACCTTGCCGCCCTGCCAGCTGGCATAGATGGGGATAAAGCGGTGCATCTCGCCGTAAAGCTTCACGCCCTTGACCACTTCCTTCTTGTAGGCCTTGAGCGAGCAGCCGTAATCGTGCAGGTGGATGCCGGAGATGTTCGATATCAGCCAGTTGGCCATGCGTGAGGGCAGGTTGCGCTTGAGCGCGGCATCCTTGCGGTCTACACGCCAGCCGGAGACCACGTCGTAGCCCTCTTCCAGCTTGGCCAGCAGCTTGGGTATGTCGGCCGGGTCGTTTTGCAGGTCGCCGTCCAGCCCGACGATGATATCGCCGGACGCAAAGTCGATGCCGGCCATCACGGCGGCCGTCTGGCCGTAGTTGCGCCGGAAGTTCACAACCTTGAAACGCGGGTCTTTGGCCGCGATGGTCTTCAGGTTGGCTTCTGTCTGGTCCGAGCTGCCGTCATTGACGATCACCACCTCGTACTCTCGCCCGATGTGCTCCAGCGCCGCGGTCAGCTTTTCATGCAGGGGGAAAACGTTGTCTTGTTCGTTATAGACCGGAATCACGATCGATAGCATAGGGGGCGTTTCCTCGGCGGTGGCCTGCGGCGCTGGTTGGTCCGGTCGCGGCTTGCATCACGTATGCTGGCATGCTTGCAGGCCGCCAGCGGCTGAGCCCCAATACTAACGCACGCACTTTGGAGGCCCTTGTCAACGAATCCCGCGAACCGGCATTTTTCAAGTGGTCAAGCCTTGGCCGCGTTGCTGGCCGTGCTTTGTGCCACGCCCGGCATGGCACTGGCGTTGCACTATCCACTGGCGCCGCAGCTGGTGGCGGGCCTGTTTGTGCTGTGTGCCGTGGGGGTCTGTGTCTGGCCTTGGGGTTGGGCCCTGGCGGTCCCGGCCCTGCTGCCGCTGATTGGTCTGGCACCCTGGTCCGGCTGGGTTACGTTCGAGGAGCTGGACATCCTGCTGCTCGCCACCGCTGCTGGTTGCTATGCGCGGCTGGCTGTGAGCGGCTGGGGGGCGGGACCGGTCGAGCAGCCTGCGCCGGAGCTGTCGCCACGGTTGGCGCCCGCGCTCTCTGCGCCCACGCTGTTGCTGCTGGTCTTGTTCTGTGTGTCGGTGACGCTGGCCCTGTTCCGCGGCTTTGATGACGCCGGCGGCTTTGTGTTTGGCTGGTTCCAGGGCTACCACGAGCCGATGAACAGCGTTCGCCTGGGCAAGAGCGTGTTCCTGGCGCTGCTGCTGTTGCCGCCATGGCTGTGGGCTTGCAGACGCAATGCCGCGCGGGCCGAAGGCCTGCTCGTGGCGGGGCTGGGCCTGGGGCTGGCCGTGGCATCCCTGGCCACGGTCTGGGAACGTCT
>JANMKM010000374.1:0-25424 GCA_031372035.1 Rhodoferax sp.
GCTTGGCCCCTGTTTTTGGTTGCCTATGTGGTTGTGCTTTTGCTGGGCTGCGCGGTGGGTGGTGTGGTTGCGCCCTTGAATCTCTTTGCCCTGGCCGGGTGGCTGGGCGGGGCCGGGTTCAATGCCGGGCCCACGCGCAACGGCCAGATCTTCCATGCCACCGGTTTGCTGCAGCACAGCCGCGATGCAGGGATGCGTCTGCTGGGGCCGCGGCTGCTGGATCTGCCCTGGTTGTACGGAGGTTGACCCTGCCGCGCGCCCCATGGATAAAACAAGGAACGCTACTGAAGAGATAGCGTTGCGGAGTGCTTCTTCATAGCAAGGTTGTCAACCCGAACATCACGGTGAAGCAGATGACGAGTGCCTGCAAGGTGAGGGCATCGCGCGGAAAGTCCCGGCGCAGTTTCCGGTAGGCTTCCCGAAAGCTCTTTTCCTCGGCGAAGTAGCGTGAATGTTTGATGCCGATCAGGTAGCACGCATAGCTTCCAGCAACCACGGTGAGTGCCATGGCGATCAGGCCGATGATGGTTTTGGTTGGCATGCTCGCTGCGGGTGTCTATACGTGTTGAACCGGTTAGCACATTCTTCTATTCGCGTGTTTCTGCGCGAATGTTAGTTCGCTGCGTCAGCTCTGGGATCAGGCCGCCGGCGAACTCAGCTCCGCGGTTGTCCCCCGCCCTGCGGGCTCCTCCTTGCTGCCGCTGCGCCGAGCGCCCCGCCAACCTGATTCTGCAGGCTTGGCTGGCATTCGGGCTGCGCATGGGCCAACTACCCTGGCGTCCTCAAATTGCTTGCGCCTGGACCGCCGTACCATCGCGGCGGTTGAGCGGGCAGCAATGAATTCAGCCAGAGTCGCCGATTGACTGTACTGGCGACTCAGTCAAGACGCGCCGGCCGACCAGAATGTAGGTCTTGAGCAACCCGTGACCCTTGACGTCGATGTCACCTCGCGCTTCAAAGTCAAAACTTTGCTGATTGCGCCAGTACGTTTGTTCGGACACTTGAACTTTGCTTTCTATTCCACTCGATTCCATTCGGCTGGCGATGTTGACCGTTTCGCCCCAAACGTCGAAGTGGTTGCGTTTTGACCCGAGTACGCCACTGACGGCATGGCCCGTTGCTACTCCTACTCTTATGCCAATTGGAATTCGCTCCGCCTTGGATATTCTCTCAACTGTTGCAATCAGCTCCAACGCCATGTCGAGAATGGTTTCGCCATCGCGAACCACGGAGCCTGTCAGTCCCGACGCGGCCATGTAACTGTCGCCGATAGTCTTGATTTTCTCGACGCCATATTTTTCCGCTATTTCATCGAACGCTGAAAACAGCTTGTCGAGCAATTCGATGAGATGCGTTGGCGTCAGGCGTTTGGTCAGCGACGAAAATCCGACAAGGTCCCCGAACAGGACAGTTACTTCGTTGTTTGCGTCTGCAATGACGCGCTCACCGGCAGTCAACCTTTTCTTGATGTGTGCCGGGAAAATTTGTGAGCGCAACTGCTCAGATCTGGCCCTCTCTCGCTCCACTTCCCTCATGTACATGAAAGCGCGTCGTCCCAGACGCTCTTGATTGAAACTGTTCGAAATGCCGAAGATCGTTGCCCCGGCCAGGAAGAAGTTGCTGTTGATAAGCTCAACGGCGCTGAGTTGATCCGCGACGGCGACGATCACGAACCCGATCCATATCAAGACGCCTGAAATGACCGAAGGTACAAAGCGCAATCTGAGAAATCCGTATGCGTACATGAAAATTAGGATGATCCCGGCAACACCCAGCACCATGCCGTTTGTCAGGATGTGCAAAACATAGATCACGCCAAATCCGGCCACGACCACACAGGCAGACAGGATTACCTGACTGACTCTTTCGAAGAATTCGAGAAAGGTGCAGGCAAAAGCGATGATCAAGAGGCCTGCGACACCGATGCGAATCAGCAGCGTGCTGGCCACATGTTCCGGATCGATTGAATAGTCCCACACCAAGAACGCCAAGTACATGGGTGCGCCCAATACCAAGGCAAAACGAATCTGCGAGCGTGACTCCTGAAAGTGATGCTTCGCGTAATCCTCGCGCTGGCTGATCGTTAGTGCTGCGAGGTTCATGTTGACTGTTGCAATCTGGGGCACCAAAGAAAATTCGGCAGCAGGTCAAGTAGCGATCCTGGCGCCAGCGGAGGGGTCAGACACACAGAAATGTTGACTTCGAACGACCCGATGCGATTCTGAAGTATTTCTGTCAAAACGATGATTCATTTTTGCGCAAGAGGCGTATTCCGTTCACTCATTGTTCCTGGTTTGGGGGGAAGCTTGCTCCTGGTCGATGCCTGCCGAGTCAGATCAGTTTCCAGAATCCTTTCTGGCGAAGGCGGTTGTTAGTTTGCCCTTGCGCGGCATCCTCACAACGGCAACGCGCACTGCACCGCCTTGGCACCCAGCAACTTCACCAGTACGTCGGACGCAATACCCACCAGATAGCCGCGCCGACCACCGTTTATGGCGATGCGATCCAGGGCCAGGATGCTGTCTTCCACATAGACCGGCATCGCCTTGCGCGTGCCGAAGGGTGAGGTGCCACCGACCTGATAGCCGCTGTGCCGGCTGGCCACGTCGGGTGTGCAGGGCGCTACCGACTTCGCGCCAATCTGCCGCGCCAGGTTCTTGGTGGAGACGACGCGGTTGCCGTGCATCAGCACGATCAAAGGCCTGGCGTACTGGTCCTGCATCACCAGGGTCTTGACCACGGCAAACGGGTCCAGCCCCAGCACCTCGGCGCTGTACAGCGCGCCGCCGTGTTCCTCATAGGTGTAGGGATGCTCGGTGAAGTCCACCTGGTGCGCACGCAGCCAGGCGGTGGCCGGGGTTTCGCTCACGTGCTTTTTCATGACAGCCTGGCATTGTGCGGCAAGCCCGCAGGCCGCTTCTGCAGCAGCGGGCGCTGCAGGCCACAGCAACGTGCGTGCAACCTCAGGTCGGCCAGGTGGAGCCGTGCTCCGGCACCAGGGCGCGCCAGCCCAGCTGGTGCTTGATGCGTTGGCGCAGGGCGTCGGCGGCACCGGCTTCGCCATGCACCACATAGACCTGGTCGGGTGCCTGGGGCATGCTGCCTAGCCAGGCCAGCAGCTGGCTGGCATCGGCGTGGGCCGAGGCCGATTGCAGCTGCACCACCTCGGCCTGCACCGGCACGTCGCGGCCGTGGATGCGCAGCGAACGCGCGCCGCTGGCCAGCGTGGCACCGCGCGTGCCCGGTGCCTGAAAGCCAGTGAGGATGACCATGTTGCGGTGGTCGCCGGCGTACAGCGCCAGGTGGTGCAGTACCCGGCCACCGGTGGCCATGCCACTGGCCGAGAGGATCACCATCGGGCCGTGGCGCTTGGCAAGCGCCTTGGATTCGTCGGTGCTGTTGACCATGGTGGCGGCGTGCGTCAGGGCGTGGGTCTCGGGCTCGCTCAACCGGTGGTCGCCCGGATGCTGCGCGAACAGCTGTGTGGTGTGGACCGCCATCGGGCTGTCCAGAAACACCGGCAGCGAGCGCGGCACAATGCCGCGCAGCTTGAGCAGGTGGATCGCATGCAGGATCGCCTGGGCCCGGCCCACGGCGAACACCGGCACCACGGCCACGCCACCGCGGTGCGCCAGCTTCTGCAGCGCCGGCCCCAGCTCGGCCAGCACTTCTTCGTGGGGGTGCTCGCGGTCGCCGTAGGTGGATTCGATCAGCACGGTGTCGGCCGCAGGCGGCGCGGCCGGCGGGTTCATGATCAGGTCGTCGGGCCGACCCAGGTCGCCCGAGAACAGTATGCGCCGGCCCGCCACCTCCAGCAGCACGCTGGCCGCGCCCAGGATGTGGCCAGCGGCTGAGAACGTGGCACGCCAGCCGGGCATGGGCGTGAAACTCTTGCCAAAGTCCACGGCCTTGATCAGCGGCAGACAGTCCAGCGCGTCCTGGCGGGTGTACAACGGCAACGCCGGCGTGTGCCGGGTCAGGGCGTGGCGGTTGGCAAAGGCCGCATCCTCTTCCTGGATGTGGCCGCTGTCGGGCAGCAGGATGCGGCACAGGTCGCGCGTTCCCGGTGTGGCCCAGATCTTGCCGGCAAAGCCCTCTCGTGCCAGCAGCGGCAGGTAGCCGCTGTGGTCCAGGTGCGAATGGGTCAGCAACACCGCGTCCACTTGCTCCGGCACTATTGGCAGCGGAGTCCAGTTGCGCAGGCGCAGCTGCTTGTAGCCCTGGAACAGGCCGCAGTCCACCAGCAGGCACTTGCCGTCGTGCCGCACCAGGTATTTCGAGCCAGTGACGGTACCGGCACCGCCAAGAAACTGGATGCTCACGGACATATGAGCTCCCACGCTCGGCATTGCATGTCCTCGCTGCCCTCCGAGAGGGCGCGAGCTTGCTTGAAGCGGTTCTGCGCTGCGCTCATGCTTCAGTGCCTCGGTTCCAGCAGGTCGTTGACCTTCGCCAGATTGGCCTCCCAGCCGTAACGCACCTGCACCTTGTGCCGCGCCGCCGTTCCCAGGTCAGAACCGTCCAGCGCCAGGGCCGACAACACGGCACTGACGTACTGTGTGGCGTCGCTGGCGAGCAGCAGCTCATGGCCGGGCTCGGCGGCGATGCCTTCCAGCGCCTGGGGCGACACCACCACGGGTCGGGCCATGGCCATGGCCTCCAGCACCTTGTTCTGGATGCCGCGGGCAATGCGCAACGGGGCCACGGCCACGCGCGCATGGGCCAGATAAGGCCGCACGTCGGGCACCGAGCCGGTGACCTGCACGCCGGGCAAGGTGGCGAGTTGCTGCACCGCGTCGGTCGGCCGGGAGCCGACGATGCAAAAGCGCGCATCCGGGTTGCCGGCGATCACGCCGGGCATGACGTCGCGGGCAAACCACTGCACGGCATCCACGTTGGGCCAGTAGTCCATGGCGCCGGTGAACACGATCGCCTGCTCACGCGCGGCAAAGGGGTTGGCATAGGCGCGCTCGGGCGAGAAGTAGTCGGTGTCGACGCCATTGTTGAAATGGCCCACCTTGGCCGCGCTCTCGGGCGCCATCTGGCGGAACAGCGTGGCCTCGGCCTGCGACACGAACAGCGAGGCCTCGAAGCCTTGTGCCACCGCGCGCTCATGTGCCAGCAGGCAACGGGCTTCACGCCCATACAGCCAGCTCATCGGCCAGCTTTTCTTGGCAGCGTACTGCTGCCATTTGTCGGAGTCGATATCCACAAAGTCGATCACCCGGCGCCCGGGCATGGCCGGCGGCACGAACTGCGCCATGGCGGAGGAGAACACCAGCGTACGTCGGATGCAGTGGCGCGCTACCGTCTCCCGCACCCAGGCCTGCATGCCGGCGTTGCGGTAGAAGTCCAGGCTCAGTGCGCGGCCGCCGGCAAAGGCGCTGAGACTGCGCAGCCGCGCCAGCTTCGGGTTGAGTTGCACCACATGGCTGCTGGCACACAGGGCAGCCACCGGCTCCAGGTGCTGCACGTCTGCCGGGTCGTCGATGAAGCTGCCCAGATGCACCTGGTAGCTGCGCCGCAGATGCTGCAGCAGGTGGTAGGAGCGGATCTTGTCCCCCTTGTTCGGGGGATAGGGGATACGATGGACCAGGTACAGCAGGTGATCCATCATGTCCGGCCGGTGCGGGTTCGCTTGCGCATGATGGGCTGATCATAGTGTGCGATATTTGCTGCCCAGGAGACATGTTCATGACGACCAACCCCCCAAACACCTTTGCCACCCTCGATGCCCAGCTGCAGGCCCTCGCCGCCCAGGCCCGGGCCTGGATTGACACACCGGTGGCCGAGCGCATTGCCATCCTGGCCGACATCAAGCAGGGCCTGATGCCCGTGGCGCAAGCCTGGGCCGAGACCGCGGCACGCAGGAAGGGCATCGCCCCAGGCTCGGCGCTGGAGGGTGAGGAATGGCTCTCCGGCCCCTATTCGGTGATGAGCTACTGCAACCAGATGATGGCTACGCTGTCGAAGGTGCAGGGCAAGCAGCACCTGGCCAGCCTGCCGCTGCGTGAGCTGCCCAACGGCCAGCTGGTGGCGCGGGTGCTGCCGCATACCCTCTGGGACCGGCTACTGCTCAGCGGCGTCACGGCCGATGTCTGGATGGAGCCGGGTGTGACCCGCGCCACCCTGGCCGAGAACACGGCCTGGGCCTACGACGCGGAGAGTCCGCAGCACAAGCAGCCCACGCTGGCCCTGGTGCTGGGCGCCGGCAACATAGCTTCGATCGCGCCGCTGGACGTGTTCCAGAAGCTGTTCTCCGAAAACCAGGTGGTGATGCTGAAGATGAACCCGGTCAACGACTACCTGATCGAATTCCTGGAGCCGGCGCTCAAGCCCTTGATCGACCGGGGCGTGCTTTGCATCGTGCGCGGCGGCGCGGATGTGGGCCAGTACCTGTGCAACCACGCCCTGGTGCAGCAGATCCACATCACGGGCGCAGGTGCCTCGCACGACGCCATCGTCTGGGGTGTGGGCGCCGAAGCCGCGGCCAACAAGGCAGCCGGCACACCGAAGAACGGCCGCGCCATCACCTCCGAACTCGGCGCCGTGTGCCCGACCATCGTGGTGCCGGGGCTTTGGTCCGAAGCCGATCTGCGCTTCCAGGCTGAACAGGTGGCGACGCAGAAGCTGCACAACGCCGGCTTCAACTGTGTGGCTTGCCAGGTGCTGGTGCTGCCCAAGGATTGGCCGCAGAAGGCGCAGTTTCTGCCGCTGCTGGAGCGCGCCCTTGCCATGTCCGAGAGCCGAGGCCTGTACTACCCCGGCGCCCAGGACCGTCTGGCCGGCTTCGTCGCCAGCCACCCGTCGGCCCGGCACCTGCGCCGGCCCGATGGTTCCGAAGTGCTGCTGGCACCCGCCGACCCGGCCGCACCGGCGCCGCAGCAAGTGACCGAGGTGTTCGCGCCGGCGCTACAGGTGGTGGAGCTGGCCGGCAGCGAGCCCGAGGCTTACTTGCGGGGGGCCATCACCTATGCCAACGATCAGCTTTACGGCACGCTGGGTGCCAACATCGTGATCCACCCGCGCACCATTGCCGCCATGGGCCGAGAGCGGCTGGAGCAGTTGCTGCTGGACCTGCGCTACGGCACCATCGCCATCAACGCCTGGACCGGTGTTGGATTCCTGACGGCGCAGGCCACGTGGGGTGCGTTTCCGGGCCACAGCCTGGCCGACGTGCAAAGCGGGATCGGTGTGGTGCACAACAGCATGCTGTTCGAGCGGCCGCAGCGCACCGTGGTGGAGGCACCGTTCAAGCCTTTTCCGCGCAACCTGCTGAGCTTCTCGGCCACGATGCTGCCCAAGCCGCCCTGGTTCATCACGCACCGCCGGGCCCATACCGTGGGCCGGCTGCTTACGCAGTTCCAGTTTGCGCCCGGCGTGCTGAAACTGCCCGGCATCTTCTTCCACGCCCTGCTCGGCTGAGCAGCGGTAGTACAGGTCTGGGTCCATGGGCCAGCGTGAAGCATCGCTGAGGTCAGGGCCGGCATCGCGCCTGCCAGCGGACCCGGCGGACTCCGGCTACTGGGCCGAGGCCGACCTGGGCGCCACCCCGCTGCGCCGGGTGCGTGTCATGCTGCTGCTGGGCAGTGCCGCGCTGCTGGTGCTGGGCGTGAGCTGGGGCTTGCATTTTGCGGTCCGTGCCGACTGGACCAATCTGCTGGTGGATCTGCTGCAGGTGCTGCTGGGTCTGTTGATCATCCGGCTGTCCGGTCGGGGCCAGGAGCGGCTGGCCTCGTTCCTGATGCTGGCCAGTCTGTTCGTGGTGATCTGCACCGTCTGCCTGGTGATGGATCTGCCCAGTGCGGCGGTGGCGCGCTCCACCCACCATTTCCTGCTGCCCCTGGGCATCGGTGCGTACCTGCTGTTGCGTACCGAGGCCGCATGGCTGCGCCACGGCGTACCGCTGGCCTGCTTTGCGGCCTTCCTGGTGCTGGCCAGCAGCAACATCGGCTTCGTCACATCCTACGTGCTGCACGACAGCGTGCGCGCCACCGGCACCTGGGTCAACAACTTTGCCTCACTGGCGGCGCTGTACCTGCTGCTGTACATCATGCAGTCGGACATGGCGACCCGCACCCGGCTGGAGTCGGAACTGGTGGAGGGCATTGCCTCGAACCAGTTCGCGCTGCACTTCCAGCCCCAGGTCGACAGGCATGCGCAGATCCAGGGTGCCGAGGCGTTGATTCGCTGGATGCACCCGGTGCGGGGCCTGACCATGCCAGGGCAGTTCATGCAGGTGATGGAGCGCAGCGGCCTGATCGTGCCCCTGGGGTACTGGATCCTGGAGACCGCCTGCGAGCAGCTGCGGCGCTGGGCCGCCCAGCCGGCCACGGCCGGGTTGAACCTGGCCGTGAACGTAAGCGCGCGCCAGTTCGGCCAGGGTGACTTCGTGCCGCGGGTGCTGGGCATTGTGGAGCGCAGCGGCATCCAGCCGCAGCGGCTGAAGCTGGAGCTGACCGAGAGCGTGGTGGCCAAAGACGTGGAGGACATGATCGCCAAGATGGCGCTGCTCAAGGCCCGCGGCGTCGGCTTCTCGCTCGACGACTTTGGCACCGGCTACTCGTCCCTGAGCTATCTGCGCCGCCTGCCGCTGGATCAGCTGAAGATCGACCAGTCCTTCGTCTCCCAGGCCCTGCACGACGCCCATGACGCCGCCATCATCCGCACCGTGGTGGCGCTGGGCGAGAGCCTGGGCATGGCGGTGATCGCCGAGGGCGTGGAGACCCAGGAGCAGCGTGCCTTCCTGCTGGCCAACGGCTGCCACAATTTCCAGGGCTATCTGTTCGGCCGGCCCATGCCAGTGGAAGACTTCGAGGCCATGGTGCTGCACCGGGCCGTGGCGTAGCGGTCGAACTGCGTTGCTGTGGTTTCAGTATTGCTCCGTGCTGTTTCCATGCGCCTTGCAGCACTTTTCGCAAGTGAAAAATCGGCCTACAGCGCGGTCCGCAAGGTCCAGATTTCCGGGAACAGCACCACGTCGAGCATCTTTCGCAGGTAGCTGACACCGCCAGTGCCGCCGGTGCCGCGCTTGAAGCCGATGACCCTCTCCACCGTGGTCACATGGCGAAAGCGCCAGAGGCGGAAGGCGTCTTCCAGGTCGGTGAGTTCCTCGCCCAGTTGGTACAGGTCCCAGTAGTGCTGCGGGTCGCGGTAAACCACCAGCCAGGCCTGTTCCACCTCGGCACTGGCGGCATAGGGCATGGTCCAGTCGCGTGCGGTGTGGCTGGTGGGCACGGCCAGGCCCCGGCGCGCCAGCAGGCGCAGGGCCTCGTCATAGAGCGACGGTGCGGCATAGGCAGCCTGCACCTGCGCCAGCAGATCCGGCCGGTGCGCATGGGGCTTGAGCATGGCGGCGTTCTTGTTGCCCAGCGCAAATTCAATGCAGCGGTACTGTGCGCTCTGGAAGCCGCTGGAGCTGGCCAGGTACGGCCGAATGGCGCTGTACTCGGGCGGCGTCATGGTGGCCAGCACGTCCCAGGCGTGGACCAGCTGCTCCATGATCTTGCTCACCCGCGCCAGCATCTTGAAGGCACTGCCCAACTCGTCGCCCGCTACCTTGGCAATGGCAGCATGCAGCTCGTGCAGCATCAGCTTCATCCACAGCTCGCTGGTCTGGTGCTGGATGATGAACAGCAACTCGTTGTGGTCGGGTGACAGGGGCTTCTGTGCGTTCAGGATGGCGTCGAGCTGCAAGTAGTCGCCATAGCTCATGGCGGCGCTGAAGTCGAGTTGCGCGCCCTCAGTGCGGACGATGTGTTCGGGGTTGGACATGGCTGGCCCCTGGCGCGTTCTCAGGTCACGGCATGTTGCTGGTTGAACTCTGGGCGCTGCCATTCGCCGCTGTCCAGCACCTGGCGCAGGTGCTCCACCGCCGCCCAGACGTCGGCATGCCCCAGGTACAGCGGCGTCAGGCCGAAGCGCAGGATATCCAGCCGTCCGCTGGAGCCCTCGGGCGCGGCTGGGTCGCCAGCCCGGTAGTCGCCGATCACGCCGCGCGCAATCAGCGCCTGCACGATGGCGTAGGCGCCCTGCGCACGGCCCAGGCAGACCTGCGAGCCTCGCAGCGCGTGGGCGCGGGGCGTCACCAGCGTGAGGCCATGGCCGGCGCAGCGCTGCTCCACCAGCGCAATGAACAGGTCGCTCAGAGCCAGCGACTTGACCCGCAGCGCTGCCATGCCACCTAGCGGTATGGCGACCAGCAGCGTGTCCAGGCCGCATTCCAGGGCGCTCAGGCCGAGCACGCCCTGGGTGCCGCAGAGGTAGCGGTTGACGCCGGCCGCCGGGCGGTAGTCGGGCGTGAAGGCAAAGGGCGCGGCATGGCCCCACCAGCCGGCCAGCGGCTGCCAGAAGCGGTCCGCATGACGCGGATGCACCCAGACAAAGGCCGGAGCGCCAGGCCCACCGTTGAGGTATTTGTAGCCGCAGCCGATGGCAAAGTCGGCGCGCGCCGCATGCAGGTCCACGGGCACCGCGCCGGCACTGTGCGCCAGGTCCCACACGGTGAGCACACCAGCCGCATGCGCAGCTGCTGTCACGGCCGCCATGTCGTGCATGGCGCCGGTGCGGTAGTTCACGTGGGTCAGCATCAGCACCGCCACCTCGGGCGTGAGAGAAGCAGCCAGCTCTTCCGGTTCGATCAGCTGCAGCTGGTAGCCGCGCTCCTGGCACAGGGCCTGGGCGATGTACAGGTCGGTGGGAAAGTTGCTGCGCTCGCTCACGATCAGCCGGCGCTGCGACGCGTCCTCGCGCGCCATGCTGAACGCGGCGCTGAGCACTTTGTACAGGTTGATCGAGGTGCTGTCGGTCGCCACCACCTCGCCCGCATTGGCGCCGATCAGCTGCGCAATCTTGTCGCCCAGGCGCTGCGGCAGGGCAAACCAGCCGGCACGCTTCCAGGAGCGGATCAGGCCCTGGCCCCATTCCTCGGTGACGGCCTGCGCCACCCGCGCTGCGGCCGTCTTGGGCATGGCGCCGAGCGAGTTGCCATCGAGGTAGATCACGCCCACGGGCAATGTGAACTGGTTGCGCAGGCTGTGCAGCGGGTCTTGCGCATCCAGTGCGCGGCAGTGGTCCAGGGTGATCATGGTCGGGGTTTCGTGAACAGTCTTCTATGTGAATGTGGCCGCTGCGCTCACAATTCGCGCAGGATGGCGCGCACCGGCGAGGCGTCGGCCTGCGTCAGTTTCAGGGGCAGGGCAATCAGTTCGTAGTCGCCCTCGGGCACATCGTCGAGCACCAGGTTTTCCAGCACCCGCAGGCCGAGCCGCCGGATCACCTGGTGGCTGTCCAGCGTCTTGCTGTCGGCCGGGTCGATGCTGGCGGTGTCAATGCCGATCAGCAGCACGCCGGCCGCTGCCAGCCGCTCAACCGTTTGCGGTGCATAGGCTGCGAGTTCCGGGTCCCAGTGGTCCACCGGCATGCGCTGGTAGGTGCGCACCAAAATGCGTGACGGCAGGTTGGTGGTGGCATGTGCAAGGTGCTCCCACTGCACCAGCGGGCCGCGGCCAATGCAATGAATCACGCGGCAGGGCCCCAGGTAGGGCGCCAGGTCCACCGTGCCGATCGTCGCGCCCTCCGGGTCGTAGTGCAGCGGCGCGTCCGCATGCGCGCCCACATGCGGCGAGAGCGTCAAGCTGCTGACATTCACCGGGCAGCCGGGGCCGATGGTGACGGCCCATTGCTGCTGGTACGGCGTGTCGCCGGGAAACACCGGCGCCCCGGCATACACCGGCGGCGAAATGTCCCAAATCCGTTTCATGGGTCGCAGTGTGCACGCTTGCAAAGCGCAGTGGTGTCGGTTATTTCCAACAAGGCCCTGGCGACTTGCTTCGCAGTGGCTAGGGCATCTGCCGGAATGCTCTTGTTGCGAGCCTGCAGGTAGTCCGTGTGCTGCGCGTTTGCGCTGCTGCCTCGGCGGGATCAGGCCACCGGCGCACTCAGCTCCGCGGCTGTCCCCCGTCGTCGGCCTGCGGCCTCCTCCTCCGCCTTTACGCCGCTGCGCCGAGCGCCCCGCCGTCCTGATCCGGTTGGCTTGCTTGCTCGCCCAGGTCCGTAGTCCAGTTCGTGGCGCTGGATCGGAAGCTTCTTGCCGCTACAGAGCATGCAGCTGCTCGTGCCTCATCTAAGCGCTCTCCAGCATCTTCTCCGACTGAAAACTGGTCGGAGTCTGGCAATCCCTGGTGCAGTTGTGTGTCTCTGCCTATGCGTTTCGACTATTGCGTGAGTATTCGGCTTGTTGTGACAGCAAGTCAACTTCCCACCGATCACCGTTACCATTGTTGGCAAGCCCCGCGATGATCCGCCCGGCACATTGAACAGCGTGCTCAAGCAAGCTGGTTTGCGAAAGCAGGAGGTCCCATGCGCTACATGGTTGTAGTGGAAGTGAGCCCAGCAAGCTCCGGCGCCTATGTGCCGGACCTCTCGGGGTGTGTCGCCGTGGGTGAAACCAGAGACAAGGTTCTGCAGCTCATTCAGGAAGCCATTGAGCTTCACGTCGAAGACCTCAAGAGTGGCGGGCAGGCAGTTCCGGTGCCGCATTCGAGAAGCGCGTTTATTGAAGTACAACCGGCGTAGCGTGCCACTCCATCAGACCGCCTTCGGCGCCGGCGAGGCTCACGCAATGATTGGTTGGGTCAGCCGCTTCAGCGACTCGGTGGCATCGGGTTAGGTGGTACGAGATCACAAACATGCATAAGGCGCTGCAGGTTGGGCCGGGAGCCATTCTTCGACACTACAGCCCCAGCGAGGTCGAGCTGCTTGTCCAAGCGTGGCTTGGGACCTTTGCCGGAAACGCAGCGGGAGTGAACACCAAGGCTTACCTTTGGCATGTGTTTAGTTTCGCCAGATTTCCAAGCGTTTCGGGCGCTATGGCATTGGCCGAGTACCAGCAGCAGGTGGCGTCCGAGTTTGTAGTGCTGTCCAACAATCGCGTGGAGGCCATATTGACGGACACGTCGCCAGGATGGTGCTCGGTGGCTGACTATCAAGTCTTCCCAGCCAACATGGCTTGGTCCATGTCCTTCACCCATGAAGACGGGTGGCTCGGTCCAAATTTCGCGAAGCACACAAACTACCTTGAACCCAATGGAACGAACACCGCCAAGGTCAAGAAGGCTCGGGACGCGGCAGCGGCGAAGGAGAAGGGATATGGCAACGCTACCGTCTGACGGATCAATCCAGCAATCGGAAGTGAATTTCAGCCTACGCGCACCAGCCACACCCGCTGCCGAGGATGCTGGGGTGGTTGGCGTAGCGAAGTAAGGGCGGAGGAGGAGGCCGCAGGCCGACGACGGGGGACATTCGCGGAGGCAAGCACTCCAGCATCCTCGGCGTACCAACGCCCGAGCCTGGCGTTCCCGCCACGCCAATGGCCGAGAACCCAGCGAATGGCTGTTAAGTCTGCCGCCCCAGCAGCAAATACTCCATCAGCGCCTTTTGCACGTGCATACGGTTCTCGGCCTCGTCCCAGACGACCGATTGCGGGCCGTCGATGACATCGGCCTGCACTTCCTCGCCGCGGTGGGCCGGCAGACAGTGCATGAACAAGGCCTGGGGCTTGGCGGCGGCCATCATCTGGGCGTCTACGCACCAGTCGGCGAAGGCCAGGCGCCTGGCCTCGTTCTCGGCCTCGTAGCCCATGCTGGTCCAGACGTCGGTGGTCACCAGGTCGGCGCCGGCGCAGGCCTGCATCGGGTCCCGGAACACCTGGTAGCTGTCGGTTGAGCGGATGCCGGCCACGGACTGGTCCACCTCGTAGCCGCCGGGCGTGCTGACGTGCACCTTGAAGCCCAGCACCTCGCTGGCCTGCAGCCAAGTGTTGGCCATGTTGTTGCCGTCGCCAACCCAGGCTACCGTCTTGCCCGCAATGGAACCACGGTGCTCGATGTAGGTGAAGATGTCGGCCAGGATCTGGCAAGGGTGGAACTCATTGGTCAGGCCGTTGATCACCGGCACCCGTGAATGCATGGCAAAGCGGTCGATCTTGGTCTGCTCGTAGGTGCGGATCATCACCAGGTCCACCATCCTGCTGATCACCTTGGCGCTGTCCTCGATCGGCTCGGCCCGGCCCAATTGGCTGTCACCGGTGGTCAGGTGCACCACGCTGCCACCCATCTGGTACATGCCGGCCTCGAAGCTCACCCGGGTGCGGGTAGAGGCCTTCTCGAAAATCATGGCCAAGGTGCGATCGAGCAGCGTGTGGTGCTTCTCGTAGGCCTTGAACTTCTTCTTGATCAGCGCGGCCCGCTCGAACAGGTAGGCGTACTCCGATGCGTCGAGGTCACTGAACTGCAGGTAGTGTTTCATGCCAGCCATTGCCGGATCAGGGGACACAGGATGGCGACGATCTCGTCGGCCTCGGCGGTGGTCAGGATCAGCGGCGGCAGCAGGCGCACCACGGTGTCTGCCGTGACGCTGATCAGCAGGCCGTCGTGGGCGCACTGCTTCACCAGCCCGTAGCAGGGCTTGGTCAGCTCGATGCCGATCATCAGGCCGTAGCCACGGATCTCGCGCACGCCGGTGCCACCGGTGGCGGCGGCCTGCAGCTCATTCGCCAGTGCTGCAGCCAGACCGGCGCGCAAGTGTTCGCCCACGTTTGCGGCATTGGCCAGCAAGCCGTCCTCCTCCATGATCCGGATGGTCTCGACCCCGGCACGCATCGCCAGCGGGTTGCCGCCAAAGGTGGTGCCGTGGTTGCCGGCCTGGAAGATATGGGCGGCGCGCGGGCCGGCCACCAGGGCGCCGATCGGCACGCCCGAACCCAGGCCCTTGGCCAGCGGCATCACGTCCGGCACGATGCCGGCCCACTGGTGCGCAAACCACTTGCCGGTGCGGCCCATGCCGCACTGCACCTCGTCGATCATCATCAGCCAGTTGCGCTCGTCGCACAGCTTGCGCACCTCGCGCAGGTAGTCCAGCTGCATCGGGTTGATGCCGCCTTCGCCCTGGATCGCCTCGAAGAACACCGCCACCACGTTGGGGTTGCCTTCCGTGGCCTGGCGCAGGGCTGCTATGTCGTTCAGCGGCACGCGGATGAAGCCTTCCACCAGCGGGCCGAAGCCGGCCTGCACCTTGGGGTTGCCGGTGGCGCTGAGCGTGGCGATGCTGCGGCCGTGGAAGGCCTTCTCGTAGACCACGATCTCGGGGCGGGTGATGCCGCGGTCGGAGCCGAACTTGCGCGCCAGCTTCAGCGCGCCCTCGTTGGCCTCCAGCCCGGTGGAGCAGAAGAACACATTGCTCATGCCCGAGAGTTCGCACAGCTTGGCCGCCAGCACCTCCTGGTTCGGCACGTAGTAGTAGTTGGAGGTATGGATCAGGCGCGCAATCTGCTCCTGCAGCGCCGGCACCAGCTTCGGGTGGTTGTGGCCCAGGGTGTTGACCGCAATGCCGCCCAGCGCATCCAGGTAGGGCCGGCCATTCACGTCCCAGACGCGGCAGCCCTGGCCATGCGACAGCGCGATCGGTACGCGGCCGTAGGTGGGCATCACGTGCGGTTCGAGGTTCTCGGTCAGTTGCGGCACAGGTGCGTTCATGGTGATGCTCTCCACAGGTAGCCCGTCGGGCTCCAACAAAATGGCCCAAGCTGTGTTGGGCCGCGTTGGGGAATTCTAGGCCGATCACCGTGGTGAACTGTGACGATTGCGCATCACTGCAATGCGCCATGCCCGTGCCCCACGGCGCTGGAACATGCTCGGCTAAAATCGTTGTGCAGTGCAGCACGCCCTGTCGCTGCGCGCCCCACCACCATCCACCGGCCAGGGTCTTGAGCAAGAAAGTATTCATCCTGGGTGTGACCCATGCCGGCAAGGCTTTCCGGCCCAGTGACTGGGCCGAACGTCTGGCTGGGGTGATGAGCCCGTTTCGCCCCGGCGGCCCGCGCCCTGGAAGCCATCTGCGCTATTCGCCCTGGTGCATCCCCACGTCGCTGGGTGGCGTCAAGTGCGTGGTGGTGGACCCGGAGCTGCGTGAGCACGAGGTGATGGCATGGGACTTCTGCATGCACTTCGCCAGAGACAACGACCTGAAGGTCTCCGACACCGCGCCCGGCGCACCCGAGCCGCCTTCCCCGGCCCGCAGCTGAGGCGTCCCGGCTCGGCCGTTCAGTACTTCAGGGCGGTGGACTTGCCCCAGAACACCCGGTAGGCATAGACGGTGTAGCCAATGATCACCGGCAACACCACCACCACACCATAGAAGATCACCAGCAGGGCCTCGGTGGCACTGGCGGCCTGCCAGATCGTGATGCGGTCCATCACCAGCCACGGAAACAGGCTGTAGGCCAGGCCATAAAACGCCAGCAGGAAGATGCCCACGGTGGTGATGAATGGCACCGCCACGCCGTACTGGTTGCTCTGTTCCAGCCGCACCGGCAGGCGTGCCAGGCTGCGGGCAATCACGGCGAACAGCACCAGGGTCATGGCTGGAATCGGCAGCAGGGCCACCAGGTTCGGAAAGCTGAACCACTTGTCGAAGATGCGGGTGCTCACCAGCGGTGTCACCACCGATATGGCGGCGATGCCCAGGGCTGTAAACCACAGGCTGGCACGGGCCCAGCGCACCGCCTTGAGTTGCAGCGGCCCTTCTGTTTTCATGATCAGCCAGCCTGCGCCCAGCAGGCAATAGGCGGCAATCAGGCACAAGCCGATCAGCGCACTGAACAGCCGGCTCCACATGTCGTCCTGAAAGGCCGTGATAAGGCTGCCCAGCATGTAGCCCTGGGACCAGCTGGCCAGGCAGGAGCCGGTGTGGAAGGCGCGGTCCCACATCGGCTTGCGGTCGGCGCGGGCCTTGACCCGGAAATCGAAGGCCACGCCGCGCAGGGTCAAAGCCAGCAACATCAGCGCCACCGGTAGATAAAGCGCGCCCAGAATCACGCCGTGTGCCAAGGGAAAGGCCACCAGCAGCACGCCCACGCCCAGCACCAGCCAGGTTTCGTTGGCGTCCCAGAACGGGCCGATGCTGGCGATCATGGTGTCCTTCTGCTGCTCGTCATCGGCGTTGCGCAGCAGGATGCCAACCCCCAGGTCGTAGCCGTCCAGCACGACGTAGGCCAGCATCGCCAGCGCCATCACCAAGGCGAATACCAGCGGCAGCCAGCCGGCGGTCTGGGTCAGGTCGGGAATCTGCTCAAGCATGTTGCACTCCCGGCAGCGCAGCGCCACTGGCAGACGGCCTTGCCTTCTGCGCCGCAGTGCGCGCCAGGTGGAACACGACGCGGACGTAGGCCACCAGCAATGCCGCGTACAGCGTCAGGTACAGAGCCAGGGTCAGCGCGATGTTGGATGCCGGCACTTTGGACGCAGCCTGCGCGGTCGTCAGCAGGCCCTGCACCAGCCAGGGCTGGCGCCCCACTTCCGTCACGTACCAGCCGGCCAACAGCGCCAGCCAGCCGGAGAAGCTCATCGCCACCAGTGCCCTGAGCAGCAACGGCTGCAGGCCCTGCGACCGGCGCAGCTGCCAAGCGGCGCACCAGCTCACTGCCAGCATCAGCAGTCCCGTGCCGACCATGGTGCGGAAGGCCCAGAACACCGGCCCGACTGGCGGGTGCTTGTCACCAAAGGCCTTGATGCCCTGCACCTCGCCGTTGATGTCGTGCGTCAGGTAGAAGGAGGCCAGTTTGGGAATGGCGACTTCGAACCTGTTGGACTGGCTGGCTTGGTGGGGAACGGCAAACAGCACGGCCGGTGCGCCGCGCTGGGTCTCCCAAATGCCTTCCATGGCGGCGATCTTGGCCGGTTGATGCTGCAGGGTGTTCAGGCCGTGAAGGTCGCCCACCAGGATCTGCAGCGGAATCAGCACCGCGGCTACGTAGACGCCGGTCTTGAGCGCTGCGGCCACATCCGCGCCGCGGTCATGGCGTAGCCAGCGGTAGGCGCTGATGCCGGCCAGCAGGAAACTCACGGTCAGGCCCGAGGCGATCAGCATGTGGGTCAAGCGGTAGGGGAAGGATGGGTTGAACACCACGGCGATCCAGCTGGTGACATGGGCCTGGCCCGCCACCATCTCGTAACCGGCCGGTGTGTGCATCCAGGAATTGAGTGCCAGGATCCAGAAGGCCGAGGCGGTGGTGCCCAGCGCCACCAGCAGCGTGGCGGTGGTGTGGATCCGCTCGCTCACACGGCCTCGGCCGAACAGCATGATGCCCAGCATCGTGGCTTCCAGAAAGAACGCCGTGAGCACCTCATAGGCAAGCAGTGGTCCGGCCACATTGCCTACCGTGGTCATGAACCCGGGCCAGTTGGTACCGAACTGGAAGCTCATGGTGATGCCGCTGACCACGCCCAGGGCAAAGGTCAGGGCGAAGATCTTGATCCAGAACTGGTAGGTATCCATCCAGTGCTGCTGGCCGGTAGCGACAAAGCGGGTCTTGAAGAACAGCAGGGCCCAACCCAGCGCGATGCTGATGGTGGGAAACAGGATGTGGAAACTCATGTTGGCCGCAAACTGGATGCGGGCCAGGATGACGGGATCAATCGTGTCCATGGTGCCGTGCCTCAGGTCTAATTTTCAATTTCGCGGATGATCTTGTCCAACGCTGGTGGCGCTGGCACTGCCGGCTCTGCGCTGCCCTGGGCCCAGCCAAAGACCTGCTTCACACGGTCCCGCATCTCCAGCAGTTTTTGCACCTTGGAGCCCATCCGCATCAGGCTCTCCAGGGTCTGCGCGTCGGTCTTCTGCATATCGTCGAGCCAGTCAGTCATGAGCTCGATGAAGGCGTGCATCTGCTGCATCCGGGCCTGGGCATGCACATCGGCGGCACTGGCGGGCTGCTCCATCAGTGCGTCGCGCAACATCGACAGCGTTGGGTCGATCTCACGCTTGCGGCGCTCCGCCGCCAGCGTGCGAAAGATCGCCCAGACATCGTCCGGTGCCTGGAAATACTCGCGCCGGTCATTGGGCTGGTGCAGCAGCTTCACCAGGCCCCAGGATTGCAGTTCCTTCAGGCCCATGCTGACGTTGGAGCGGGAGAAATTCAGGGTCTCGCCCAGTGCGTCAGCGTTCATCGGGTTCTGCGCCACATACAGCAGGGCGTAGATCTGCCCCACGGTCCGGTTGATGCCCCAGCGGCTGCCCATCTCGCCGAAATGAAGCACGAATTTCTGGGTCAGCGGAGGCAGGTTCATGTGGATATTTCTGAAGTTTCTGTATTTTCTGAAAATATGGAAATCAATGCGGAGAGGCGCTTGATCGTTGAGTTGCCAAAGGGGTCATCGCCGGCACGCAGCCCCATGGGGTAGTTGACGAACGCCCACAAAAAAAGCCGTCTCGCGACGGCTTTTTCTGCTTTGCTGGTAGCGCACCCGTTACAAACGGCGCATTTCCCGGGCTTGTTGCACCTGCATGCAGGTGCGCCGGGAGTGCGTGCTACGTGCCTGAAAGCTCAGGCGGCCTTCGGTGCTGCTGCGGGAGCCGCTGCCACCATGGCCTTGACCTTGGTGGACAGCCGGCTCTTGTCGCGCGCGGCCTTGTTCTTGTGGAAGATGCCCTTGTCGGCCACGATATCAACCACGGATTGCATCGTGCCAAACAGCTCGGTCGCCTTGGCCTTGTCGCCAGCGGCAACTGCCTTTTCCACGTTCTTCACCACGGTGCGGTACTTCGAGCGCAGCGAGGTGTTGGCAGCGTTGATCTTGACGTCCTGGCGGACGCGTTTACGGCCCGACGCCAGGCGCGGGTTCTTTTTCTTGGGTTTTCCAGATGCCATATGGGTAATTCCTAGTGTCTGAGGATGATGCCAGCAAAGCCCGATATTCTACCATTTCGGCCTCCTGCGGCCCGTTGCGGGCTAGGGCCCGGTCGCTGTGCGCTCGGTGCCGTCGCAGGCCAAGGCTAAACTCGCCGACGTGACCCTTGTCAAAAGCGCATCCATCGTCTCCCTGCTGACCTTGGCGTCGCGCGTGACCGGGCTGGCGCGGGAACTGCTGATGGCTGCCATGTTCGGCGCCAGTGCCATGACCGACGCCTTCAACGTGGCGTTTCGCATTCCCAACATGTTTCGGCGAATATTGGGCGAGGGCGCCTTCAGCCAGGCCTTCGTGCCGGTGCTGGCCGCCACCCGGGCGTCCGAGGGTGAGGCCGCCGCACACCTGCTGGTGGACCGGGTTGCCACAGTGCTGGCTTGGGTGCTGCTGCTGACCTGCGTTTTGGGTGTGCTGGCAGCGCCGGCGCTGGTCTGGGTTCTGGCCAGCGGCTTGCGCCAGCAGAGCGCCGGCTATGACGCCGCAGTGGTCATGACGCGCTGGATGTTCCCCTACATCGGCTTCATGTCGCTGGTGACACTGGCCGCGGGCGTGCTCAACACCTGGAAGCGCTTTGCCGTTTCGGCGGCCACGCCGGTGCTGCTGAACCTGGCCATGATCCTGGCGGCCTGGTTCGGTGCGCCCTGGTTTCGCACGCACGGCATCGAGCCAATCTACGCCATGGCGGTGGGCGTGATGCTCGGCGGCATATTGCAGTTGGCGGTGCAGGTGCCGGCGCTGTCGCGTCTGGGCATGCTGCCGCGGCTGGGCCTGCGCTGGTCGGAGCTGCGCGCTGCCTGGACCGACCCCGCCACGCAGAAGGTGGCGCGAATGATGTTGCCGGCCATCCTGGGCTCCAGCGTGGCCCAGATATCGCTGGTGATCAACACCCAGATCGCCTCCTATCTGGCGCCGGGTAGTGTCAGCTGGCTCAGCTATGCCGACCGCCTGATGGAGTTTCCCACCGCGCTGCTGGGCGTGGCACTGGGCGTGGTGCTGGTGCCCCAGCTCTCGGCGGCGCGCGCCGTCAATGACACGGCGCAGTATTCCGCCATGCTGGACTGGGGCCTGCGGCTGGTGGTGCTGTTCTCGGTGCCGGCGGCGGTGGCGTTGCTGACCTTTGCCGTGCCGATGGTTGCCACCCTGCTGCACTACGGCGCTTTCGCCACACGTGACGTGCAGCAGACCGCCAGCGCCATGATGGGCTATGGCGTGGGCTTGCTGGGTCTTGTGGCCATCAAGGTGCTGTCTTCGGGCTATTACGCCAGCCAGGACATCAAGACGCCGATGACGATCGCCCTGGGTGTGCTGCTGGTCACCCAACTGCTGAACCTGGCGCTGGTGCCGCTGCTGGCCCATGCCGGGCTGGCGCTGTCGATCGGCATCGGTGCCCTGGTCAACGCCGGCTTTCTGCTGTTCGGATTGATGCGCCGCGGCAGCTACACGCCGCAGCCGGGCTGGGGCCGTTTCGCGCTCCAGGTGCTGGCCGCAAGTGCGCTGCTGGCGCTGTTCCTGATCTGGGCTACCGGGCGTTTCGAGTGGCTGGCGCTGCAGTCCCATGCCTGGCAACGCATCGGGCTGCTGGCCGCGCTGCTGGCTGGTTCCGTGTTCATTTATTTCGTAGCACTGTGGGCCGCCGGGCTCAAGTTCAGGGCCTTGTTGCGCCATTGAATGCCGTTCACGCAAAGGGTCCATACCGGCGCTGCCGGGTTGTAGCCAAGCGCTTGCAGTACGGGCATACTTGAGCCATGAAACTGTTGCTCACAGTTCCTACGCCGTTGGAATACTTTGCGTCGCTGGTGCAAAGCGACGCCGAATTCCCGCTGCTGGAGGCGGCAATCAGTCTGGCCCAGGACGAGTATCCGGATCTGGATGTGCAGCAGGTGCTCGGTGACATCGACCAGTTGCTGCAGCGCCTGAAGCGCCGCATACCGGCGGACGCCGTGCCGATGCAAAAGCTCCGGGCCGTGAACCAGTTTTTCTTCCGCGACCTGAGTTTTGGCGGCAACGTCAACGACTACTATGACCCCGACAACAGTTACGTCAACGCCATCCTGCGGACCCGCCGCGGCATTCCGATTTCGCTGGCCGTGATCTGGATAGAGCTGGCCCAGGGCCTGGGGCTGGCGGCGCGTGGCGTGGGTTTTCCGGGGCACTTCATGGTCAAGGTCAACCTGCCCAAGGGCCAGGTGGTGATCGACCCCTTCAACGGCCAGTCGCTCAGCCGCGAAGAGCTGGCCGAGCGGCTGGAGCCGTACCGCCGGCGCAGCGGCCTGGTGGACGAGTTCGAGGTGCCGCTGGGCCTGTACCTGCAGGTCACGCCGCCGCGCGACATCATCGCCCGGATGCTGCGCAACCTGAAGGAGATCCACCGCACCCAGGAGGACTGGCAGCGTCTGATCGCGGTCCAGGACCGGCTGATCGTGCTGCTGCCACAGGTCTGGATCGAACACCGCGACCGCGGCCTGGCGCATGCCGAGGTGGGCCACAGCGCGCAGGCGATGCGGGACCTGGAAACCTACCTGGTCAACGCCGAAGAGGGGCTGGACATTGACGCCATTGCAGATCGCGTGGCGGAGTTGCGCCGGGCCAAGAACTAGGGTCTGCGCGCTGTTCGCCGGTGTTGCCGCTGCGTAATCAGCCGACGACCACGCGTTCGCCGTCGCCGCGCGGGGCTATCCGCCCGATCTCGTAGACCAGCTCACCCTGCGCACGCAACAGCTCGGCCGTGGCCTGTGCTGATTCGGCTGCCACCACCACCACCATGCCGATGCCGTTGTTGAAGGTGCGGTTCATCTCGGTGTCATCGATGCCGGCCGTGGCCTGCAGCCAGGCAAAGAGTTCGCTGCGCGGCCAGCTGCCGGCACGCAGGTGTGCGGCCAGGCCTTCGGGCAGGACCCGCGGAATGTTCTCCAGCAGCCCGCCGCCAGTGATGTGGGCCAGGGCCTTGATCGGCTGCAGCGCCAGCGCCGCCAGCACGCTTTTCACATAGAGCCGGGTTGGTGCCATCACAGCCTGGCGGAAGGGCTGGCCGTCCAGTTGCTCCGGCAGGTCGCCGCCAGCGCGCTCGATGCATTTGCGCACCAGGCTGAAACCGTTGGAGTGGACGCCGCTGCTGCCCAGACCGAGCACCATGTCGCCAGACTGGACGCTGCTGCCGTTGAGGATCTTCGACTTCTCCACTGCACCCACGCAAAAGCCGGCCAAATCGTATTCGCCCGCTGGGTACATGCCCGGCATCTCGGCAGTTTCACCGCCGATCAGAGCGCAGCCGCTGAGCTCGCAGCCGCGGGCGATACCGCCGACCACCGCGGCGGCCGTGTCGACGTCGAGCTTGCCGCAGGCAAAGTAGTCCAGGAAAAACAGCGGCTCGGCGCCCTGCACCAGCACGTCGTTCACGCTCATGGCCACCAGGTCGATACCGACGGTGTCGTGCATGTTCCAGGCGAAGGCCAGCTTGAGCTTGGTGCCCACGCCATCCGTGCCGCTGACCAGCACCGGCTCACGGTAGCGCTTGGGCACCTCGAACAGGGCGCCAAAACCGCCGATGCCGGCCAGCACGCCCTCGCGCATGGTCTTGCGCGCCAGCGGCTTGATGCGTTCCACCAGAGCGTCTCCGGCATCAATGTCGACGCCGGCGTCCTTGTAGCTCAGGCTGGGGGGTTGGGATGAGGTCATGGCGGGTGCTGCAGCGGTGTGTTGGTCGCCGCTACGGGCCGCAATCGCGCCGTGGCGGCAGACCCGAATAGAATTTGCGTGGATTCTACGGGTTCGCCCTCATCGGTCTGCATGCAATTCTCCTCCACCCAAAAAACCATCGCCGCCTGGGGCCTGATCGCCGCGTTGGTGGCTTTGGCGCTGTGGCTGCTGGCTCCTGTACTGACGCCCTTTGTGGTGGCCGCGGTGCTGGCCTATGCCCTGACACCCATGGTCGACCGGCTCGACGCTCTGGCGCGCGGCCGCATGCCGCGGTTGCTGGCGGTGGTGCTGGTGGAACTGCTGTTCATCCTGGCGCTGGCCAGCCTGCTGCTGCTGATGGTGCCGATCCTGGTGAAGGAAGCACCGCTGCTGCGGCAGCAGGTACCGGTGCTGCTGGACGGCATGAACGGCTCGCTCAAGCCCTTCCTGGCGCAGTTCGGCGTCAACTTCTCGCTCGACGTGGCCAGCGTCAAGGACGTGGTGATGAAGTACCTGAACGCCAACTACGAAGACGCGCTGTCCTCCGCACTGTCCTCGCTCAAGCTCGGTGGCAGCCTGGCCTTCGCCGTGATCTTCAATCTGGTGCTGATCCCCGTGGCGCTGTTCTACCTGTTGCTGGACTGGGACCGTTTCGTCGCCCGGCTGCTGGAACTGGTGCCGCCGCACATGCGCCAGGCCTTTGACAGCTTCACCGGTGAAGCCGACCAGGTGCTGGGGCAGTATCTGCGCGGCCAGTTGCTGGTGATGCTGATCCTGGCCGTGTACTACAGCGTGGGCCTGACCCTGTTTGGCCTGGACCTGGCGCTGCCGATCGGCATCTTCACCGGCCTGGCGATCTTCGTGCCTTATCTGGGCTTTGGCCTGGGGCTGATCCTCGCGCTGCTGGCCGGCATGCTGGAATTTGCCGCGGCTGCCGGCCCGGGCAAGGCGTTGCTCATGGTGGCAGTGGTCTATGGGGTGGGCCAGGTGGTCGAGGGCTTCTACCTGACGCCGCGGCTGGTGGGCGAGCGCATCGGCCTGCATCCGCTGGCCGTGATCTTTGCCTTGCTGGCCTTTGGCCAGCTGTTCGGTTTTGTCGGTGTGCTGGTGGCGCTGCCGGCCAGTGCCGTGCTGCTGGTGGCTGTGCGCCGTGGCCGCGCGATCTACATCGCCAGCGCGCTGTACCGGGGTTGACGCGAACGCATGAAGCAACTGGTGCTCGACATCGGCCTGGCCACAGGGCCTACCCTGGGCAGCTTTCTGGCCGGGCCGAACGAGGATGTGCTGCGTCATCTGACCCTGTGGGTCGGAGAGCGTTCCAGTTCGGCCACGCGCTCGCCGGTACCGACCTACCTGTGGGGCATCGCGGGCAGCGGCAAGACGCATCTGCTCAAGGGCGTGCGCGAGGCGCTGCGGGAGCAGGGAGCCACGGTTGGCTGGCTGGACGCCAGCATGCACGAGCCGCCGAATTTCAGCGAAACCTGGGCCGCGGTGCTGCTCGACGACGTGGAGCGTTACACACCAGTGCAGCAGCAAGCGGCCTTCAACTGGTTCGTCAATGCCCAAAGCCTGCAACGCTGGGTGCTGGCTGCCGGCAGTCTGCCGCCAGCCGATCTGGCGCTGCGCGACGACCTGCGCAGCCGCCTGGGCTGGGGCCACGTGTTCGGGCTGAAGGTGCTGAGTGAGCCCGAGCGCCGCGCCGTGCTGCGCCAGACCGCCGACGCCCGTGGTGTGTTTCTCAGTGACGAGGTGATGGACTTCATGCTCACCCGCTTCAGCCGGGACCTGGGCAGCCTGATGGAGTTGCTGGCGCTGATTGACGGCTACGCCATGGAAACCAAGCGCGCAATCACCGTGCCGCTGATCCGCGCCATGATGGAGAACGTGTGAGTGCAGTGACGCAAGCCGGTGAACAGCAGGCTCGGAACCAGTGTGCAGGCAAACCCGGATTTGCTTTCTTTGACCTGGACCACACGCTGCTGCCGATCGACTCGGACTACGCCTGGG
>JANMKM010000456.1:0-9297 GCA_031372035.1 Rhodoferax sp.
CCAATGCCAGGGTGGTGATGTGCAGGTCGTTGTCCGCAGCATCGTTCTGGAACAGCGACAGATCACCCTTGGTCATGGTGATCTGCACCGTCGTGCCGATGTTCGACGTGATATTCAGGTCATCCCCGGCGCTCACCACCAGAGAACCCGCCGTGAGCTTGCCGCCCAGGGTCAGCGACTTGCCCGCCGTCAACGAGACGCTGCCGCCGGCGCCCGGGCCAGCGTGCACCACGTCGATGGCATCGACGATCACCATCGAGTCCCGCGCCTTCAGCGTGATGGTGTCATCCAGGTACGTAGGCAGGCGCACCACCGTCAGCGAGCCGGCAGTCACATCCAGGCCGATCGAGCCAGCCCCCCGGTCAGGCGCGATCAGCACGTAGTCTCCCGCCCCATAGCTACCGGTGGCTCCAGCATCTGCGGCCACGACACTGGCACTCGCAACAAATGGCGTGTTCGGCGCATCCGCGGTCAGTGTGAGCGTATTGCTGCTCCAACTGGCGGTCACGACATCCGTATCGACCTTGAACTTCAGGGCAGCAAAGACCGAATCCCAATCCGCCGTAACGGGGAGGTTGTTGACAACATCATTGACCTTGACGGAATACGGTGCGTTGTTGCCCACCTTCACGCTGTAGGTACTGCCAACCACGACAGCCACCGGGAATTCCAGGGCACTGACCTGAGTCCGGTCGGTGCCGGCGACACGGGTCGGGGTGGCACCCTCATCGGCAATCGCGCCCGCCGCGTCGCGGCTGGCCTTGAGGCTGACGCTGGCTCCACCAACCGTGAATGGCGTGTTGTCGACCTTGGCGCTCAGCGTCAGCTTGAATTGGGCTGCGTTCTTGGTGACGGTAATGGCGCTCTCGCCGGTGTTGATCTTGCTGACCAGCTTGTCCAGGATCACATCCCAGTCCGCAGTGACGCCATCCTCACCCACCGTGGCCGAATAGGCGTGGGTGTTGACCGTGACCGTGAACACGTAGCCATTGCCCAGCGTGTAGACGGCGTCGTTGGCATCCGCCGGGTCATCTGCCGGCGCATCAAACACAACCGTGCTGACCTGCTTGGCCAGGTTGCCAGAAACCTGAACCGGTACTGCCGGGTCAGCCGTGACCCTGCTGGTGGGCGCCACGGCAACGCCGTTCACCACAAACGGCGTGTTGTTGACCTTTGCGTCCAGTGTCAAAGTCTTGGCTGTAGCGTCGACTGTGACATTGAGTGTGCCGTCGGCCTGGATCAGTGTCTCCAGACCGGCCAGCAGCGATGCCCAGTCCGTTACGGCGATATGGGTGGTGGTGGCATCCACCGCACTGGCCGGGTCGGCATTGATGGCAGCAGCGATCTTGGTGGCCAGTTTGGCCAGTGTGTTTTCGGTCGCGGTTGCCGTGTAGCTGAAGTTCTCGCTACCCACGGTCAATGTGTAGCGGTACCCGGTCACGACCGCTAGGCCACTGAGGTCGATATTGCGCTTGATGCCATTTCCGGCTGCATCAACCCGCACACCGTCCAGGCCGGCGGGCGTTACCGGGTCGCCGTTTGTCGCCGTCGGCGTGACACCATCGGCTTCATAGGTGTTGTCCGTCACCGTAAACTTCACGATCGCGGCGGCGTCCGCGTCAAGGTCCAGCGTCAGGTAGTCGTTGCTGCCGTTGCGCGCAGTGTAGGACTTGCCGTCTATGACAACGCTGTAAACGGCAGTGCCGCTGAGTGCACCGGCGAATCCGACGCGGCTCTGTTGCTTCTGCCCCGCAGCGGCGATCCGCAGCGGGTCTTCACCGCGCTCGGCTACAGCAGATGTGAGCGTGATGTTTGCCGCATCCACCGAGAACGGCGTGTTGGTGACCTTTGCGTCAATCTTCAAGGTTTGGTCGTTGTTCGGATCGGTCAAAGTCACCGCGATCGCGGTGCCGTCGCTGTTCTCGATTTGCGTCTTGACTTCACCCAGCACCGATGCCCAGTCCGCCGTGATCGTGGCGCTGCGGGTGAAGGCGTCATAGGTCAGGTCGGCATTGATCAGGTTCTTCAGTCCGGTTGCGATGTTGGACAGGTTGGTACTGGTCGACGGATAGACGAACGGGGCGGTATTGCCAATGGTCACCGTATACGTGCCGCCATTGATGGCGCTCAAGCCGGTGAGGTTGATGACCTGGTCACCGGATGGCGTCTGCGCCAGCGACACCAGTCCGAGGCCGGCGATGGGGCCGACACTGGACGTGGAGATGACCTTGAGGCCGGCGTTGTCGGTGATCGTCACGACATTGGTGGCGCCGGTCGCGCTGGCCACATAACTGCCAGCGCCATTGGTGATTGCGCTGGCCAACCCGTCGGCAATGTCCGTCAGGGCATCACCGGCCTTGGCCGTGTAGTCATAGTCCTGACCGTCAATCGTAATGGTGTAGACCCCGCGCTCCACCACTGCAGAGCCGGTCAGGTCCACTGTCCGGTCTGTGTCCGGATCCGCGGTGTCAGCGGCATTGATGACCACTGTGCCAATGCCGCCACCCGTGCGCGAGACGCTGATGGCTGCCGTCCCGGCATTGTTGGCGACATTGATGGTGGTACCGCCAACCAGCGTCGCGCCATAACCGGCTGCCAGGTTGTTCTTCAGTCCGAGTGCAATCGATCCGGCAGAGGAATTGCCCGCCCCCGCCGGCGTGGCGAAGGTGGCCGCGGTCGCGCCGCCAATCGTGATGGTGTAGGTCTGGCTGGCCGCCACCGTGACGTTGGTGAGGTCAATCGTTCGGTCCGTGGTGTTGTCGGCCGTATCGACCGGACTGACCACTGCACTGGCCACGCCGGAAATGGGCGCCGTGGCATCGATAGTGATGGCGTCGCCGCCACTGTTGCGTACCGTCACCAGATAGTTGGTGCCAACCTGTGTCGAGTACTCGGCACCGTTGACGATCACGCTGTAGATGTTGCCCGCCGCCACGGTGTGGCCACTGTCGAACTGCACCACGTTCTTCTGTACCTGGGCCACACCGGCAGGCGTGTCCGGATTGGTACCGTCCTTGTCGACAGCACTGTTCACCGGCGTGACGAAGGTCTCGGTGACACTGACATCATTGATGGTGAAAGGCGTGTTGGCGACCTCGGCGGTCAGCACCAGCCGCGCTCCGTCGACGTCGGCGCCGACCGCTATGGCCTCGCCACCCTCGATGGCTAGTTCCAGCGCGCCGAGCACGGAGGCCCAGGTGGCAACAACACCATTGCTGCCAACCGTGACGGGGTAGTTGGTGTTGTTGACCCGGATCGTGTAGGTGCTGCCGGCGGCAGGATCACCCGAGAACACCACCTGGCTTTCCTGCGTCACAGGGGCGCCAGCAGTCGGGTTGGTGTCGGGGGCAATGCTGACAATACCGCCACTGCTTTTCAGGTAGCTTTCCTGGCTGGCGGTAGTGGCGCCGGTCAGCACCCCTTGGCCTGCAATGGTCAGGCGCAGTTCCAGTTCATTGCCGGTGCCGGCCTGGCTCGGGTCCGACAGGACCTTGTAGGGGCTGGCGGTGTTGCCGAGAATCTGCACCTGGTAGCCGAACAGGTCGGCCGAGGTCTGGTCATAGGCATAGCCGGTGATGTCACCATTGGCATTGCGAACCGGTGCTGTCCACTCATAGATCAGCCCCTTGGCATCCACGGTCACCAGGCCGGCGGTCTTTTGTGCGCCGACCGAGGTACCGGATTCGATGTAGTCCACGTACAGGTCGCCACCGGCCTTAACCAGGATGTTCTTGCCACCGGCAACGTTGTGCGCATCGCGCACCTTCAGCTCGCCACCGGCACTGATCTCAATCCTGCCATCCGCTGCCACAGCCGACTCCACCGTCAGCGCCGTGGCCTCACGCACCACCACGTTGCCGACACCGGTCGACAAAACAGTCAGTGTATTTACCAGGGTATTGAGCTGTGCTCCGTTGGTTGCTTGCACATCAAGCTTGTCGGCAATGAACACCGAGGCGTTGTCCGTGGTGATGGTGCTGGCCTTGAGCCGCAACAGGCCACCGCTTTCCTGTGCCGCAACGATGCCACCCTGAACCGTCAGCGTGCCTTCGACATCAAGCGTCACATTGCGCGCCGACCCGAACCCGGTCAAGCCCCCGACAAAGCCGGCCAACGGCAGATTCGGCGCGGCGGCGCCGCTGTCAAACAAGGCAACGTAGATGTCCTTCTTGGCGCGCAACTCGAAATGCGTCACCGGCAGCTGCTTGGTCTGGATATTGATGAAGCCGGTAGGCGTTGCAATGGCGGACTCATCCACCACATCATTGAAGTCACCGTCCTGGTTGTAATCCACACCAGTGGGCAACTCGACCAGGGTGTCGGTCTTGTCGCCGTCATTGTTGTAGTCGATGTTGGCAATCGCTTCGACCACGGTGTCGAGCATGTCGCCATCGTTGTTGTAGTCAAAGCCTGCGAACGTCAATTCGGAAATCTGGGTGAAGAGGCTGTTGTTGTTCAAGTCCATTGACTTGAGGACATCGCGCTCGCCTTTGGCCGTGATGACCAGCTCACCGATCTTGCCGCCGGCAGCCCCGGCCCTGACCAGAATGTTGCCCTTGACCAGCACATCTTCGCCGGACACCAGTTCCAGCCGCCTGCCCGCGGTGACGTTGCCGTCCAGACTCAGCGTACCGCCGGTTTCCAGTATCAGCGTGTCGGCGCTGATGTCGTCCGGAACCAGGCGGGTCGCGGTATTGCCGACGCCGAAGACAAAATAGTCGCCGGCCCGGTATTCCATCAGGTCCAGGTTGGCGCCGCCAAAGAACTTGTACAGCGAGATCACTTCCGCTGCATCAAACGAGATCTCCTTGGTATAGACCAGGGAGTTGTTCAGCAAGGGGCTGGCAGCTACCCAGCCCGTCGGCGTCGTCACTACGATACTGGCTGTCTGGCTGTTCAGGTACAGCTTGTCGGCCTGCAGATGGCCATTGGCGCCAACACGCAGTTGCCCATCGACACGGATGTCGACCAGTGAGCTGGCACCCGTCGCCGTGGTCGCGTTCAGAACGTCCAGGCCGGCAGACTTCTCCAGTACTCCGTCGAACTCTGACAGATCAATGTTGCCAGTGGTGGTGCGCGCATCCAGCGCATTGGCAGCAATCTCCAGACCGGAAATACCGGTTCCGGCCACCAGCGTGAGCCGGTCGGCAACGATGTCCACGCTGTCATCGGTAAAGGCCTCGGCGATCTTGCCGCCAGCCGTCAGCGTGACGTCACCGGAAGAACTGAACAGTGCGGTCAGGTTGATCTGTTTCTTGTTCGCAGCATCGACTACGGCGGTGTACTTGGGGCTGGTGTTGATCTGCTGCACCAGACCGGCAACGATGCTGTTGAGCGTGTCGCCCGCGGCTGCGGTGTAGGTGAATACCAGAGGCCCGGCAGCGCCCGTGATGGTGACGGTGTAAGCCTTGTTGGCCACTGCCGCCACACCGGTGAAGTTGATCGTCCGGCCGAAGCTGGCATCGGCAATATCTGGGGCGTTGATGATAGGGGTGCCGTTGACGCCGAGCGCCAGTGGCACCAGGATTTCCGCGGCGCCCGCGCCAGCTGTGATGTGGATCAGGCTGTCCCTGGCCCCATCCACTGCCGCCGCATAGCCCGGGCTGTCATCGATGGCAGACGCCAGGGCCGCCACGATGGCCGCAAGATCCTCGCCGCCCTGCGCGGCGTGGCTGAAGGCGACGCCGTCAATCGTGACCTGATAGAGCGAACCGGAAACCGCCATGACGCCCGCAAAGTCGATGCTGCGCGCATGGTTGACATCGGCGACGTCCGCATTGTTGATGGCTACGCTGCCGGCCACGCCAGCCGCCAGGCTGGCACTGATGGCCGCCGTTCCCGCGCCCACCGTGTTGTCTTCGACCACCGGACGCTGCGCCGCATCATCCAGATAGATACCGGCTGACAGATAGCGCACCACGATGTCGCCGGCGGCATTGATCGAGACGTCGTTGGCGTCCTTGTTGGACGTCAGACGGACATCGGCCACGTCCACCTTGCCCTGGGCCGTCACCGTCAGGCTGCCATCGGCAATCTTCACCTGGTTCAGGGTCAGGTCGCGCGCGCCCTGATGCACCACCACATTGCCCGGTTGCGTGGCGTCCAGCGTCAGGCCGTTGGCCTGCGTGATCAGTTCAGCGGCGCCCGCCACGCTGACAATGAGCTGGTCCGCCGTGGTCAGGCCGGCACTCTGCACGATACCGCCGGCTGACTCCAGCGTCACATCGCCGCGCTCCGCCGTCTTGGCCTTGGTCAGCGTCAGTGCACTGGCGCCCAGCGCATCGGTGTGCAGCAGGATGTCATTGCGGTCGCTCAGACCGAGGGTCTCGACGGCGATGGCGCTCAGCGCCCCGGTGGCACTGATGCTGATTGAGCCGTCAAAGGTCTTCGCATCTGTCACCGTCAATACACCCTGGTTGGCCAGGGCAATGTTGCCGGCACTGCTCAAGGCCAGCCGCACCACTTCCTGTACCCGGGTGTTGAGGGTCAGGCCGTTGTCCGCCCGCGCGTCCAGCTTGGCAGCCGTGATCAGGCCAGATGCCAGGCTGGCGCTGACGCCACCCACACTGACGCTGGACTGCACCTGTGCGATGTAGCCGCCCACGCCATCGTCGCCCACGGCGTCCAGGCGCACGGTCGCGCCGGTGCCGGACGCGGTGATGGTGGAGTCTGTCAGGACCATGTTGCCACCGAACGCACCGGTGGTCATGGTGATGTCGCCCTTGAGGGCCGTGAGACGGGCCTCGCTGTCACCGCTGATGCCGCCGTCGCCGCTGCTGCCCGCACCCGCATGGATGGCGATGGTGTTGGCTACGACAGAGCCACTCAAAATGATGTCCCGGTCGGCATCGACCACCAGCGAGGCCAGCGTCTTGCCGTCCATGGCAGCGATGTCGCCACCCAGGTTCATGTCCTGGGCGCTGGTCAGATGGACCGTGCTGTTGCTGCCGCTGGCGGCCAGCGCGGCCGAGTCATCGAGTAGCAGGGTGCTGCCGGCATGCAACAGCATGTCGGCCGAACTCAGGCGCGTGGTGACGGTCTGCCCGCCAAAGACATTGCCCTTGACCTGCAGGTCGGTGCCGGCGCTGATGTTCAGTGCGGATGGTGCCGACAGCTTGCCGCTGAGCCTGACGTCAGCCCCGGCGTCAATGGTGATGCTGCTGCCGCTGATCGACTCGCCGGCGAACTCGCCATAGGTGCGGGCCGTGGCGCCCACCATCGTGACCTCGGTGCGCAGCACGGTCTGCTGCTGGATGATGGGCACGGTTTTCCAGACCGTGACATCCTTCAGGTTGACGACCTGCACCTCCTTGATGCTGGTCTGGTAGACCGGCCGATAGTCAAAGATGTCGGTATCGAGATTGACCATTTGGTAGCTGAGCTTGATGCGCTGGTCGTAGACGTCGCGCCAGTCGGAGGTCCAGCCGTAGTAGTAGTCGGTTTCCAGCTCGTAGTAATAGCCCAGCACAAGCAGGCTGGAAATCTTGTCACCCCAGCCACCGGGGTACGGACCCGGAGCCAGAAATTCCCAACGCGTTCCGCCATAGTTCCCATGTTCAAAGGCAATGACTTTCTCAGTGTTCCACCATGACAAGCCGCTGTAAATGTCGTTGTGCGCCACCGAAGACGCAGCCCCGCTGTAGTAGTCGGTGATGCCCGTAAAGTTGGAATGCTCATAGGCATTGAGGTTGCCATTGCCAACGCCCCAACCCCCATATTCCCAGTGCTGGCCCGCAGCACCATAGTTGAGGAAGGCCTGCGTGTCGTAACGCAAAGCGTCAATATAGGGCGTCGGCGCCTGTATTGTGGATTGCGCGCGGCCTTGTCGATAGTCAAAGGTTTGCCCCTCACCCGTTTCGGCGTAGGCAGAACCGAATTCACTTGTGACAAGTGTGCCGGGGTTCGTCCATGCCCAGTTGGGGTCGCGCAGGAGCGTCGGGTCGTAGTTGGTACCGGTGAGCCCGTCCTCGATTTCGTAATACCGCCAGCCCGTATTTCCTTGATAGACGACGTTCCAGCGCGCCAGGCTGCTGTCCGCGTCAAAGCCAGCCGCGCCCTGCGCGGCGTAAGCGGGGGAGCCCGTGTAGTTAGTCCGGTCCTGGTTGTAGCGGACAGTGCCTGTCTCCTTGTAGCGCCCCACCAGCTCGCCGCCCGACCCGAGCGGACTGGCCGGGTTGGTGACCCAGGTGCCGTCGCTCTGGCCGTTGTTGGTGCTGTCCGCCGACAGGTACTGCGCATTGCCCTGTGAGGTGACACGCAGAATATCCGCCTCTGCGCCCTCGGGCATCAGCACGTACTTGTCCCTCCAGCCCGCCACGTCGATGTGGTACACCTTGTCGGCGTTGCCTGCCCAGGGCGGTGTCCAGGCAGTGTCGGTCGTGTTGTTGTTCAATGTCTGCTTCAGCCGCGCATTGCTGTACTTGAAGTCATACAGCGGCATGTAGCCGGTGTAGTTCAGCACCGCCTGGCGCTGGGCGTCGCTGAGCTGGGTGAAGCCCTTGTAATTGACCGTGTCCTTGTAGCCGGCCGTGCGCAGAGTCGTGGCCTCCGGGTCCAGGATATGCTGGTTCGGCAGCGCTTCGCTGCCGGCGTTGTACCAGGTCACATTGGCATTGCTGTAATCCTGGCCTTCGATCAATACCTCGCGGAACTTGGCACCGTCCGGCTTGTTCGGGTTGTAGTAACCAATCTGTTCCAGCGACACATCCATGGTGGTGTAGTAGCTGCCCACCTTGACCTTCTCGGTACCCACCTGCTCGGTGATCTGGGTGGTGGTCCAGCTGATTTCCGGCACCTGGATCTGTCCGTCAGCCACCTGCTGGTAGCCGGTCACGACGTCGACGGTGTCAGCCACCGTGGTGTAGCGCGGAATCTGCACGGTGCGCGGTGCACCCACCAGCGGTGCAGCATCCAGCACCACGGTGCCCCCGGCCTTGATGGCCACGGCACCTGCGGCACTGATCAGGCCTTCGTCGTTGATCGTGATGTTTCCACCCGAGAGCTGGCTGCGGCTGATCGCGCCCTCCAGCTGTGCCCGGGTCCAGGACATGTTGACACCGGCATTCAGCTCCACCCGGTCGTTGGACGTGACTAGGCCGCTGATCGTGAGCGTTGATCCGGCGTTGAACAGCACCCGGCCGTTGACCGGGTCGCCTGCCAGTGTCACCACGATGTTCGCAGTGCCTGCCCCCCCCGTGATGCGAATCAGCATCCCCGAAGTCAGGGGGTCTGTATCCACGCTCGCCGCATAGGCCGCGTGGTTCTCAATTGCTGTTACGAGCGCCCCCACCACGTCCT
>JANMKM010000463.1:0-9236 GCA_031372035.1 Rhodoferax sp.
GGTCCGGTTCATTCTCTCTCAACAATATATCGTAGAAGCCGGCATCACGCTGATCGCGCTGGTGTTTTATATTTTCTTCACCGTCACCGTGACCGAATGGCGAACGCAGTTCCGCAAGACCATGAACGAGCTCGACTCCACCGCCCATTCGCGCGCCATCGACTCGCTGCTGAACTACGAGACCGTGAAGTACTTCAACAATGAGGAGTTCGAGGCCCGTCGCTATGACCAGAGCCTGGAGAAATACCGGCGCGCCGCGGTCAAGAGCCAGACCACGCTGAGCCTGCTCAACACCGGCCAGCAGTTCATCATTGCGATCGGTCTGGTGGCGATGCTGTGGCGCGCCACCCAGGGCGTGGTTGATGGCCGCATGACGCTGGGTGACCTGGTGATGGTCAATGCCTTCATGATCCAGCTCTACATCCCGTTGAATTTCCTGGGCGTGATCTACCGCGAAATCAAGCAGAGCCTGACCGACCTGGAGAAGATGTTCACGCTGATGGAGCGCGAGCGCGAGGTGGCCGACGTGCCCGGCGCGCGGGACCTGTGGATCGCGGACGGCCAGGGTGGACACGACGCCAGCGTGCGTTTCGAGGATGTGAGCTTTGCCTATGAGTCCAACCGGCCGATCCTGCACCACATCAACTTCGAGATTCCGGCCGGCAAGACGGTGGCCGTAGTGGGCCCTTCCGGTTCCGGCAAGTCGACGCTGGCGCGGCTGTTGTTCCGTTTCTACGATGTGCAGCAGGGCCGGATCCTGATTGCCGGGCAGGACATCAAGCAGGTGACGCAGTCCAGTGTGCGGCAAGCGATTGGCATCGTGCCGCAGGACACGGTGCTGTTCAACGACACGGTGCAGTACAACATCGCTTACGGCAAACCAGGAGCCAGCCGGGAACAGGTGGAAGAGGCCGCAGCCTCGGCCCATATCCACAATTTCATCCAGGCCACGCCGGGCGGCTACGAGACCATGGTGGGTGAACGCGGCCTGAAACTCTCGGGCGGCGAGAAGCAGCGTGTGGCGATTGCCCGCACCCTGCTGAAGAACCCGCCGATCCTGATCTTTGACGAAGCCACCTCGGCGCTGGACTCGGCCAACGAGCGCGCGATCCAGGCCGAGCTGCAAAGCGTGGCGCGCAACAAGACCACGCTGGTGATCGCGCACCGCCTGTCCACAGTGGTGGACGCGCACGAGATCCTGGTGATGGATGCCGGCCACATTGTGGAGCGCGGCAACCATGCCCAGCTGCTTGCCGCGGACGGCCACTACGCCCGGATGTGGGCGCTGCAACAGTCGCGCGAACAGGCAACACCGGCACTCGCCTGACGGGCTCGGGGCGATCGCCCCAACGTATCATGCCGGTCATGGAAACCAAGTGGCTGGAAGATTTTGTCAGTCTGGCGGAGACCCGCAGCTTCAGTCGCTCGGCCCAGTTGCGCCACGTGACCCAGCCCGCTTTCTCGCGCCGGATCCAGTCGCTGGAGGCCTGGGCCGGCACCGACCTGGTGGACCGCAGCTCCTATCCGACACGCTTGACCCCGGCCGGCGAGACCCTGTACGACCAGTCGCTGGAGATGTTGCAGGCCCTGCAAAGCACCCGCGCCATGTTGCGCGGCCACACGTCGGCGGCGCAGGACGTGATCGAGTTCGCGGTGCCGCACACCCTGGCCTTCACCTTCTTTCCGGCCTGGGTGTCAGCCCTGCGCGAAACCTTCGGCCCGATCAAGAGCCGCCTGATCGCGCTCAACGTTCACGATGCCGTGATGCGGCTGGTGGAAGGCAGCTGCGACCTGCTGATTGCATACCACCACAGCTCCCAGCCGTTCCAACTGGATGCCGAGCGCTACGAGATGGTGAGCCTGGGCGAAGAGGTGATAGCACCCTATGTCAAAGCCGACGCCGACGGCCAGCCCCTGTACCGGTTGCCCGGGCGCACGGGACACTTGCTGCCCTACCTGGGCTATGCGCCGGGGGCCTATCTGGGCCAGGTGGTGGACCTGATCCTGAAGCAGTCCGCAACCGCGATCCACTTCGACCGGGTGTATGAGACCGACATGGCCGAAGGCCTGAAGGCGATGGCGCTGGAGGGCCATGGCATTGCCTTTCTGCCCTACAGCGCGGTGAAGAAGGAATTGCGCGCAAAGAAGCTGGTCAGTGCCGTGCCACCCGAGATGAAGGGCCTGCAGCTGACGATGGACATCCGAGCCTACCGCGAGAAGCCGTTGGCCAAGGATGGCAAGGCGGCCGGTTTCGGGCCGCGGCCTGTCGGCGTGGCGCCCAAGGGCCGCGTGGCCGGCAGCGGTAGCACCGCCCAGGCGCTGTGGGATTTTCTGTTGGGACAGGCGACACCTCCATGACTGAAGAACTGACGATCACCCGGCCCGACGACTGGCACGTCCACGTGCGTGACGGCGAGATGCTGCAGGCTGTCATCCCGCATACGGCTGCGCAATTCGGCCGGGCCATCATCATGCCGAATCTGCGCCCGCCGGTGACGACCGTGGAGCAGGCGCTGGCTTACCGCGGGCGCATCCTGGCAGCGCTGCCCGCGGGCGCACAGTTCGAGCCCCTGATGAGGCTGTACCTGACCGACAACATGGCCGTCGATCAAATTGCGGCAGCCAGGGCCGGGGGGGTGGTGGCTGCCAAGCTGTACCCGGCCGGTGCCACCACCAACAGCGACGCGGGTGTGACCGACCTGCGCCGCATCTATCCGGTGCTGGAGGCGATGCAACGCCACGGCATGCTGTTGCTGGTGCATGGCGAAGTCACGGACCCGCAGATTGACCTGTTCGACCGCGAGGCCGTATTCATCGACACGCAGCTGATACCCCTGCGGCGGGATTTTCCGGCATTGAAGATCGTGATGGAGCACATCACCACCCGCGAAGCGGCGCAGTATGTGGCCGGCGAGGGCGAGCTCTCGGCAGCCACCATCACGGCGCACCATCTGCTGTACAACCGCAATGCCATCTTCACCGGTGGCATCCGGCCGCACTACTACTGCCTGCCGGTGCTCAAGCGCGAACAGCATCGGCTGGCTTTGGTGGCGGCGGCCACCGGTGGGAACCCGAAGTTCTTCCTGGGTACCGACAGCGCACCGCATCCCACCCACCTGAAAGAGCACGCCAGTGGTTGCGCCGGCTGCTACACGGCGCATGCGGCGATCGAACTGTATGCGCAGGCGTTCGATGCCGTGGGCCGTCTGGACCGGTTGGAGGCCTTTACCAGTTTTCATGGCGCGGACTTTTACGGTCTGGCGCGCAACCAGGGCCGCATCACGCTGCGGCGCCAGAACTGGACCGTAGCCTCCAGCTATGCCTGTGGCGAGGCACAGATCACGCCGCTGTGTGCGGGTGAGACGCTGGCGTGGCAGCTGCAATAGCCGCCATCGACTGGCAGCAACCCTGGTTGCAGCCATGGCGTCGGGCCGGGGAAGCCGTGCAGGCGGTCTGGGCAAGCGGTGTGCCCTTGGATCAGGCGCTGAATGCCGTGGCTGGTGCTCCGGTGTGCTTCGTGCCGCAAGCGCAGTTGCCGCCCGCGCAAGCCTACGAGAGCTTTGTCCATGCCACGGGTTGCTGTCCCACGCGGTCGGTGGCCCATGATTTCTTCAACGGCCTGTGCTGGCAGCTGTTTCCACACACCAAGCGCCGACTCAACCAGCTCCAGGCCGAGCAGATAGCCGCTGGCGGCCCGAGAGCGGGTCGTGGCGCGTTGCGCGATGCGTTGACGCTGTTCGACGAGAACGCTGCCTTGCTCGATGCCCCGGACCCGTTGTGGGAGGCGCTGCAGGCCAAGGACTGGAGCCGCCTGTTTCTGGAGCTGCGACCCCTGTGGCGCGAAGCGCGGCTGGTGCTGTTTGGCCATGCACTGCTGGAGAAACTGCTCCACCCGCGAAAGCCGATCACGGCCCATGTCTACCGGACACACTGCGCATCGAGTGCTCCGGCCGCGCTCGATCGGTGGGTGGCCGCGGATTTGCAGCCGGAAAGCCTGGTGCTCAAGCCGTTTGCCCACCTGCCGGTTCTGGGCGTACCTGGCTGGTGGCCGGAGAACGCAGACCCGCGTTTCTATGCGGATGCGACGGTGTTTCGCTGCCCCAGCGTGCGCAATGAACAGACGCCATGCTTGGTGGGTACGCCGCAATAGCCGTACATTTCTGCGGGCTTCAACCGTGGCTCTTGATTTTCGGGCTGTGGACCCTAACATTCGCCGCACCAGCCCCGCTGTTGCGGGCTGTATCTGAAGGAAACCATGAAACGCATCGTCCTGTTCGTGTTGACCAATGTGCTGGTGGTTGCTGTGCTGGGCATCGTCGCCAGCCTGCTCGGTGTCAACCGCTACCTCACGGCCAACGGGCTCAATCTGGGCGCCTTGCTGGGCTTTGCGCTGGTGATGGGATTTGGCGGTGCCATCATTTCCCTGTTGATCAGCAAGCCCATGGCCAAGTGGACCTCGGGTGTGCGCGTCATCGCACAACCGCAGAACGCCGACGAAGCCTGGATTGTCGAGACCGTGCGCAAACTGGCCGACAAGGCTGGCATCGGCATGCCGGAAGTGGGCATCTTCGAGGGTGACCCGAACGCCTTTGCCACCGGCGCATTCCGCAATTCGGCCCTGGTTGCCGTGTCCACCGGCCTGCTGCAAGGCATGACGCATGAGGAAATCGAGGCCGTGATCGGGCATGAGATTGCCCACGTGGCCAATGGTGATATGGTGACGATGACCCTGATCCAGGGCGTGATGAACACTTTCGTAGTGTTCCTCAGCCGGGTCATCGGCTATGCCGTTGACAGCTTCCTGCGCCGGGGCGATGACCGCTCCAGCGGCCCCGGTATCGGCTACATGATCACCACGATCGTGCTCGACATTGTCCTGGGCTTTGCCGCGGCCATTGTGGTGGCCTGGTTCTCGCGCCATCGCGAGTTCCGTGCCGACGCCGGCTCCGCCCACCTGTTGGGTCGCAAGCAGCCGATGATCAATGCCTTGGCGCGGCTGGGCGGCATGCACCCGGGTGACTTGCCCAAGAGTGTGGCTGCATTTGGCATTGCCGGCGGCATTGGGCAATTGTTCTCTACCCATCCGCCGATCGAGCAGCGGATCGCCGCACTGCAGGCGGCCCAGGCGGCTTGAGCGGTCTCAGGCCCCGGCGGTCATGGCGACGGCCAGGGCTTCCGCGACCTTGATGCCGTCCACGCCGGCCGACAGGATGCCGCCGGCATAACCGGCGCCCTCGCCGGCCGGGTACAGGCCCCTGGTGTTCAGGCTCTGGAAGTCGTCTCCACGCACGATCCGCAATGGCGAAGAGGTGCGTGTTTCGACGCCGGTGAGCACGGCGTCGTCCCGGTCAAAGCCCTTGATGCGCCGGCCGAACGCCGGCAAGGCTTCCCGGATGGCTTCGATCGCATAGGTCGGCAGCGCCGGGTGCAGGTCTCCCAGGGTGACGCCGGGCTTGTAGGAGGGTTGCACCTCGCCCAGCGTGGTGGATGGTTTGCCAGCCAGAAAGTCCCCCACCAGCTGGCCCGGTGCCATGTAGTTGCTGCCACCCAGGACGTAGGCGCGCGACTCCAGTTGGCGTTGCAGCACGATGCCGGACAGGGGGTGGTGCGCCAGACTGCCCGGGTCGGGCGCTGCAGTGTCAGCACCCAGGGTCGCTGCGAAGGAAGCTGTATCCTGCGGAAAATCAGACGGGTCAATGCCGACCACGATGCCGGCGTTGGCGTTGCGTTCGTTGCGCGAATACTGGCTCATGCCATTTGTCGCCACCCTTTGCGGCTCGGACGTGGCCGCCACCACGGTGCCACCGGGGCACATGCAGAAGCTGTAGACCGAACGGCCGTTGCCCGCATGGTGTACGAGCTTGTAATCAGCCGCACCAAGTATCGGATTGCCGGCATGTCGCCCCCAGCGGGCGCGGTCAATCAGGCCCTGCGGATGCTCGATCCGAAAGCCGATCGAAAACGGCTTGGCCAGCATGTGGACACCGCGCTGGTACAGCATGCAAAAGGTGTCACGGGCGCTGTGACCCAGGGCCAGAACGGCGTGCTCGGCGGGCAATGTGTAGTGCGATCCGATGGCCAGATCCAGAACCTGCAAGCCGCGCAAGCGCCGTCCATTCGAAGCGGTATCGATGTCCAGGTCGATCAGCCGCTGTTGAAAGCGCACTTCGCCACCCAGCGCGATGATCTGGGCCCGGATGTTCTCCACCACCTTGACCAGCTTGAAAGTGCCGATGTGGGGATGAGCGGCCACCAGGATCTCCGGTGGCGCGCCTGCCGCCACGAATTCATGCATGACCTTGCGGCCCAGATGCCGCGGGTCCTTGATCTGGCTGTACAGCTTGCCATCGGAAAAGGTACCGGCGCCGCCTTCGCCGAACTGCACATTGCTCTCTGGATGCAGCCGCTGCCTGCGCCACAGGTCCCAGGTGTCCTTGGTGCGCTGTCGAACTTCGGTGCCACGCTCCAGCACGATCGGACGAAAACCCATCTGCGCCAGGGCCAGGGCGGCAAAGATGCCACAGGGTCCAAAGCCAATGACCACCGGGCGCAGCGGGCTGTTGGGCTTGGCATGCACTGGCGGCTGCCAGCGCATATCCGGGGTCGCCCTGATGTGCGGGTTGCCGGCATGTGCGGCGAGCAGCCTTGCCTCCAGCTGCGGGTCCTTGAGCGTCACGTCCACGATATGGACCTGCACCAGGCTGCCCTTGCGGGCGTCGAAGCTGCGCTTGAACACCTGAACGTCCTGCACTGCGTCTGCTGCAACGCCGAGCGCTGCACACACGGCCTGGGCCAGTGCCTCGGGCTCTGACTCCAGGGACAGTTTGATTTCGGAGACGCGGATCATGGCTGGTGCTGCGCCCTGGGGACGGCTGCGTCGCATTGTCTCAGGAGAGGATAATGTGCGATGTGAAGCCTGCCAGATCGCCGCTGGTGCAATCGTGGAAACACGGCACTGGAGGAACGTCCGGACTGCACAGGGCAGCGTAGCAGCTAACGGCTGTCCACCGACAGCCTGGCGCGCAAGCGTCAGGATGGAAGGTGAGGATCAGAGCAACAGAGACGAGTCGGACTGATGCCATCAGGCAACAGCCCGGGTGAAACGGGCAATCTCTACGCGCAGCAATACCAAATAGGCCAGCGTTGATGGGGCCCCCGGAGCTGGCGGGTAGGTAGCACCGAGCCGTCGGGTGACCGACGGCCCAGAGTAATGGCGATCACATGGCGCAGCCTGCAAGGGACGCGCCATGCACAGAATCCGGCTTACCGGCGGGCTTCACACTTTTTTCCGGTGCCCGGGCCGCGGCGCCATGGCCCCGCGGCCTCAGGGCATGCGCGCGGTCATGGGCGGATGCAGCTGCACCACCCGTTGCACATGCGCCAGCAAGGAGCGCTTGGCAACGGGCCACATCCGCGGTGGCACGTCGTCATAGGCCAGAGCCACCCAATCGTCCATGCTGCCGGCAGGCACGGCCTGCATGGCCCGCAGCACCTTGGCCTCGCGCTGCAGCCGGTGCTGCTTGAGCCGTTCGATGGCCTGGATGGCGCCGCCACCATGGTCGCCCAGCACGTAGCCGTGGGCCGGCAGGATGAAGTCCACCCCATGTTCGCGGCAGGCCGCCATCAGGAGGTCCAGCGAATCCAGGTAGTGGGTCATGTTCCCGTCTGGCGGGTCGATGACGGTGGTGCTGCCATTGAGCACGTGGTCGCCACTGAACAGCAGGCCGTCCTCCAGCAGCACCAGGCACAAGTGGTTGGCGGCATGGCCGGGGCTGTAATAGACCTTCAGTGAATGTGTGTAATCACCGTCTGGCCCTCTACCGGAAAGCACGAGCAGCTCCCGATCATGTAGCGATCGGTCCGGGGTGAAGGCGCTGGCGGAGCGCGCGGTCGGGGCCGATGGCAAGCCCAGGATCAGCACCGAGCCCGCTCGCCCGCGGGCTTGCGCGCCGCGCGCACGGCACAGCTCCTGCAACGGCGCGGCGCCGGGCGAGTGGTCGGGGTGCGAATGGGTACAGATGATGAACCGGATGTCACCACCGGCGGCCTGCCACAGATGCTCCAGATGCTGCGTGTCGGCTGGTCCAGGATCGATGACAGCGTAGCCGGAGCAGGCGTCGCCCACCAGGTAGCTGTTGGTGCCGGGACCGGTCATGACGCCGGGATTGGGTGCGGTCAGGCGCATGACATTGCGCAGCAGCGGTGCCGGCCGTTCTGATTGCCAATCCAGACTGTGCAGCAACTGTCCGTCCGGACAGACCATGGCGAGTTCGCCAAAGGCTGCATCCTGTTCCATGTAGCGGGCTTCCTGGCCACCAAGCAGGCCGGCGCGCGGACAACTTGACCACAGCGCTTGCCGGGCTTCGGCACAGGCTTGCAATAACGCCTCGCTGTTCTGGTATCGCTGCAGCCGCTCCAGGGTCCTTATGGTTAGAAAGACCATCGGAAACTCGCCCCCGCGGTGCTGCGCCAGGGCCGTAGCGGGGCTGACCCAGACGGGCGCAAACTGTTCGCTCTGGTCAGCGGCAGGATGCTGACCGGCCGGCATGCGTGCCACCAGGAACGGAACGTCGAAGCGCCGGGGCAGGTCCCGGTCGGTGGTCCAGTGCGCCAGCGGATAGATGGCATCAGCCGACAAGCGCAATCCGCGTGCCCGGCATTGCGCGAACAGCGGTGCGCCGCGGTCCAGGGCCCGGAGGTCGCCGGCGTCGGCCATTTGGCCATCGGCACGGCGTGCCAGCAGCACGCCCAGTTCCTCAAAGCTCTCGCGAATGGCTGTCAGCGCGCGAGTCAGTTCTTGCGGGTTTTGGGTAGGGCGACACGCGACCGGAGCATTGGATGCGGAATCGTCTGGCTCCACCATGCCGCCGGGAAATACGTAGGCACCCGGCGCAAAACTGGCACTGGCCGAGCGACGGGTCATCAGCAGTTCCAAGCCGGAAGCCCCGTCTTGCACCAGCAACAGCGTGGCCGCTGGTGTCGGCTGCGCTGGTTGATGGGCAGGATGCAGAAGTTGCGCGGCTCGTACCATGCCCTGCATTTTGCAACCAAATGCCCCGGGGCTGGCCGCTCAGGCTGCGCCAGTGCAAACCGCCAAATTTGTCCGCCTTGGGCAGATAATCGCGCCAGTCCGTCGCCCGACGACGATGCGCTATATTAAAGTTCCAACTGCGATGCGCGCGCCCAACGGGTTCAGACGAATTTTTTGGCATCGGGCTGTTGCGGTTGGCGCGGTG
>JANMKM010000572.1:0-1527 GCA_031372035.1 Rhodoferax sp.
CCCCGACCGCACCTTGGGGGTCGCTGGCGTCCACAACAGCATGCATGTGGCCCCCACGCGCGCACACTGCGTGTAGCTCGCTGCTCGTGCCGACGCCTCAGGCGTCGGCCCTTCGTTCCGTCCCGTTTTGCGCAGGCAGCACGGGAGCCGTGGAGCTCAGCCCCTCGGGGGCCTTGGCAGCGTCACTCATGGCTGCACCTGCCACTTGTTGGCGGCGAGAAAATGGCCGACCAGCTACTTGCCGTTGTCGACGCTGACGCCGCGCGCATCCATGCGGCCTTCCACGCCTTGGGTCGACTGGTTCACCGAGGACACCAGGGCACTGACGTCATACAGGCCTTCGAGCTTGCGGTAGGCCTGGAAGCAGACCACGGCACGCAGCACCAGTCCGTTGGTCTGGACAAAGCGCTCGGAGCATTCCGCCGCTGTGAGGTTGCGCGAGCCGCCAACTCCCATACGCTCGTTGGCAAAGCTGCGCGACGCCATCCGGGCCGAACGCAGCACACCCAGCTTGGGCGCGTCATAGGCCTCGTAGCGCAAGCTGATCGCGCCGGTGCTGAATTCACCCCCGACCACGGCGCTGTCCAGCCGGCAGTCGGTGCGCTCCAGGCTGTAACCGGCAGCAGCGGGATTGCGCCCCGAACCCCAGCAGCGGGCCAGCGCGTCTTCCGGCACGCCGACCGTGTAGCCACCGTGCAGCTGGGGTTTGAGCGCTGTGGCGGTGAAGCGCTGCACCAGCAGGGTCTGGTGCGCCAGCAACTGGCGTGTCAGCTCCGGGTAGGCGGCCTGGGTCACGGGGCGCGACTTGGCGGCGCGCGCCACCAGGGCTTGGGCAAACTCTGCCGGCACCAGGAAGCTGATCAGCTCGCCATCGGTGCGCTTGGACACGTTCACGCCCACAACCCGGCCGGCGGTGTCCAGCGCCGGCCCGCCGCTCATGCCTGGATTCAGCGCGCCGCCGAAGAAGATGTGTGGATAGAAGCTGCGCTCGGCCAGGCCGTTGAACGTGCCTTCGGTCACGGCAAAGCCGATGTCCAGCGGATTGCCAAGTGAATAGATGCGCTCGCCCCGGGACAGCGGCGTGCTGGCGGCGCGAAACGCCAGCTCGGGCGTGGCCACCGGACCCTTGACCCGCAGCAGCGCCAGGTCGTGCTGCACGTCAAAGCCCAGCAGTTCCAGGTCCAGCTGGCGTCCGTCCACCTGCATTGCGACCACCCGGTAGCGTTTGGGCTCGAGCGCAACCTTGGATGCCACATGAAAATTGGTGATGATCAGACCGTCGGGAGAGACAAAGAAGCCCGATCCGGCACTGGACTGGCTGTTGCTGTTGCGCAGCAGCGTGCGGATCTGCACCAGCTTGTCACGCGAGGAATCGAAGACCCGACGCGCGTCGGCAGAGACCGGTGGCGGCTCGGATGCGGTGGTGGTGGGCGGCGTGGGCGGCGGGGGGGCCGCCTGGGGTATGGGCCGCAGGCAGGCCCGGGGGGCGAGTAAACACAGCCACCCGGAGTGATGGAGCCGGGGCGG
>JANMKM010000585.1:0-1924 GCA_031372035.1 Rhodoferax sp.
CGCGCTCGGTACGCTTCTGGTCCAGCAGACCGGCCACTTCGCGGTAGGTCTGCGGCTCCAGAAAGCGAAACGACAGGTCCTCCATTTCCCACTTGATCTCCCAGATGCCGAGCCGGTTCGCCAGCGGCGCGAACACCTGCAACGACTCGCTGGCCAGGTTGTGGGGCACCGGCGCCTTGGTGGCGGCGTAGTAGCGCAATGTCTGCAGACGCGAGGCCAGGCGCAGCAGCACCACCCGCAGATCGCGGGAAAACGCCAGCAGCATCTTGCGCACGTTCTCGGTCTGGCTGGCTGCGCTTTGCGCCATGGGGGCCTGCACCCGGCCACTGGCCAACTGCGCAGCACGGGCCTGGCGCTGCACCCGCACCAGCTTGGTGGTCTCAACCGCCAGCACGGCAAAGTTGTCGCCAAAGGCCTTGGCAATGATGTCCTGCGGCTTGTGCAGGTGTTCACAGGCATACACCAGATAGCTGGCGGCCTGCATCGCCTCGGAACCTCCAATGGCTCTGAGAATGGCAGCCACGGCATCTGCATGCTGCAGCGTGTTCTCGCCGGTGTCCAGACCCTCACTGGCGATCAGAGGCTCGGCAAAGGCCCGGGCCCGGGTCAGCGCCAGGTCCTGCCCGGAGTCACCCTGCCCCGCTGCGGCCAGCAACGACGGCAGCTGCGCAGCCGAGGGCGCAGTCTGGGCACTGGTGCTTTTCATGGCGCCGCAGCACCGTCAAACCTCAGCCGAGCAGAAATGCACATGCCGTCTCGACCTGGGTCTGATCAATGAACGTCGGCGCGTGCCCTACCCCCGCAAATTCCACCAAACGGGCCTTGGGCCCACGCTGCGCCATGGCCTGTGCGACCTCGGGCGACAGCAGGTCGGATTGGGCGCCTCGCGTCAACAGCGTCTCGGCCCGGATCTGGTCATAGATCGTCCACATCATGGCCTCGCCCTGTGCGGCTGACTCCGGGGTCAGGCTGCGAAACGGCACGGCCAATTGCGGGTCGTAGTGCAGCGTCAGGTCAGCGCTGCCATCGTCCAGCGGTCGCACCATGTGGCGCGACAACTCCAGCCACTGTTGCGGCGTGTGAGGCCCGAAGGTGGTGGATACCGCCCACATGGCGTCAGCGGCCTGCTGCAGGCTGGTAAAGCGGCCGGTGTTGCCCAAGTACATGCCGATGCGCTGCAAGGCTTGCCACTGGATCTGCGGGCCCACGTCGTTGAGCAACAGCCGGCGAACGGGTACCGGCAAGGGCAGATTCGGTGTCCCGCACAATGTCATTCCAATGATGCCACCCATGCTGGTGCCCACCCAGTCCAGGGTGGACGGTTGCAATTGGGCCAGCAGCGCTAGCATGTCGGTTGCATAGGTGGGAAACTGGTAGCCCATCGGGTCCTGCAACCAACCGCTGCGGCCGCGGCCCACCACGTCGGGGCAGACCACCCGCACACCATTGCCACCCCGTGTGCACAGCGCCTGTGCCAGAACATCGAAATCCCGCCCCTGGCGCGTCAGGCCATGGGCGCAGATCACCACGTGTGGTGCGTCAGCGGCGCCCCACTGCCACCAGGCCATGCGGTGGCCGCCATTGGCGTCGGGACAGTCGGTGAAGAACAGTGCAGGCTGGTTCATGGTGCGCATTCATTGGCTGGATAATCGGCGGCGAGACACGGTCGGCGCATCTGCGCAGACCGCCACTACATCCTAAATCAATCCACATCGCAGTCCTCTCATCCGGAGAATTCACATGCTTCAAGGAAAAACCGCCCTGGTCACAGGCTCCACCAGTGGCATCGGACTAGGTATCGCTCGGTCTCTGGCAGCGCGTGGCGCGCGCATCGTTCTCAATGGTTTTGGTGATGTCGCCGGCCCCAAGGCCGAGATCGCCGCTCTCGGTGTGGAGGTGGCCTACCACGGTGCCGACATGAGCA
>JANMKM010000649.1:0-12562 GCA_031372035.1 Rhodoferax sp.
GGCCGATGTTGCCGGCCACTGCCACCGATTTGCCAACCCGTTGCACCAGTTGACCGGTCAAGGCTGTCACCGTGGTCTTGCCGTTGGTACCTGTCACGGCCAGCAGCTTCGGGCTATATCCCCGCTCCGCCTGCAACGCCATCAGCGCCTGGTGGAAGAGGTCCAATTCGCCCAAAACCCTTATTCCATCAGCACGGGCAGCTTCCAAAAGTGTAGCGACTGAGGGTGGCGTGAGGCCTGGACTACGCATTACAGCCTGGAACGGACCGGTGGCCAGCAAGGCCGCGTCCAGGGGCGCGCGGATAAACCGTGCCTGTGGCAGGTTGGCCTGCAGGCTGCTGAGTTGCGGCGGCTGTTCGCGGGTGTCGGCCACCGTCACCTGCGCACCCTGGCGCGCGCACCAGCGTGCCATCGCCAGGCCCGATGCGCCGAGCCCGAGGATGAGTACCGCCTGGTCCTGGAACTGCTGCACGGCTTACCTCAGCTTCAGGGTGGACAGACCCACCAGGCACAAGAGCATGGTGATGATCCAGAAGCGCACCACGACCTGCGTTTCCTTCCAGCCGCTCTTCTCGAAATGGTGGTGCAACGGCGCCATCTTGAACAGGCGCCGACCCTCGCCATGCTTGCGCCTTGTGTACTTGAAATAGACCACCTGCAGCATCACGGACAGCGCCTCGACCACGAAGATGCCGCCCATGATCGCCAGCACGATTTCCTGGCGCACGATCACGGCGCTGGTGCCGAGCGCGCCACCCAGGGCCAGGGCACCAACGTCACCCATGAAGACCTGGGCCGGGTGGGTGTTGAACCACAGGAACGCCAGGCCGGCACCGGCCATGGCAGCGCAGAAGATCAGCAACTCGCCCGAGCCCGGAATGTGCGGAAAAAACAGATAGCGCGAATACACGGCGCTGCCGGTCACGTAGGCAAACACGCCCAGCGCCGAGCCCACCATCACCACTGGCATGATCGCCAGGCCGTCCAGGCCGTCGGTCAGGTTCACGGCATTGCTGGAGCCGACGATCACCAGGTAGGTCAGGATCACGAAGCCGAACACGCCCAGCGGGTAGCTGATCTCCTTGAAGAACGGCAGCTGCAGGCCGGCCTTGGGCGGCAGGTTCACGTCGAAGCCGGACTGCACCCATTTGAAGAACAGCTCCAGCACCCGCAGGTTCGAGCTCTCCGAGATGCTGAACACCAGATACAGCGCCGCAATCAGGCCGATCACCGACTGCCAGAAATACTTCTCGCGCGAGCGCATGCCCTCGGGGTCGTGGTGCACCACCTTGCGCCAGTCATCGACCCAGCCGATGGCGCCAAAACCCAGCGTGACCAGCAGCACGATCCAGACAAAGCGGTTGGTCAGATCAAACCACAGCAGGGTCGAGACCGCGATGCAGAGCAGGATCAGCACCCCGCCCATGGTGGGGGTGCCGCGCTTGCCCAGATGGGTCTCCATGCCGTAGCCGCGGATCGGCTGGCCGATCTTGAGCGCGGTCAGCCGGGCGATGACGATCGGCCCGGCCACCAGCCCCATCAGCAAAGCTGTCAGTGCCGCCATCACGGCGCGGAAGGTGATGTACTGGAACACCCGGAAGAATCCGAGTTCGGGTGACAGTCCCTGCAGCCACTGGGCCAGACTAAGCAGCATGGGATGGCTCCTGGGCGCCGTACGCGGCCTGTTGGATGGCCGCGACCACGCGCTCCATCTGCATGAAGCGCGAGCCCTTGACCAGCACGCTGGCCACGCGGCCCAGCCGTTCGAGCACCGCCGCATTGAGCGCCTCGACGCTGGCAAAGTGCATGCCTTTGCCAAAGGCCGCACTGGCATCGGCCGCGGCTGCGCCCAGGGTGAACACGGTGTCGATGCCCGCAGCGCGCGCATGGGCACCGGCTTCCTGGTGGAACTGCGGTCCCTGGCCGCCGACCTCGCCCATGTCGCCCAGCACCAGCAGGCGTGGACCGGGCAGTCCGGCCAGCACTTCGATCGCGGCGCGTACCGAGTCCGGATTCGCGTTGTAGCTGTCGTCGACCAGGGTCAGGCGATGGCCACCAAATTTCAGAAAAGTCGCAGCAGAGCGGCCTTTGACAGGCTGGAAGGCCTCCAGCCCTTGGGCAATGTGGACCAGTGGCACACCCGCAGCCAGGGCACATGCTGCGGCCGCCAGGGCATTGCGCACGTTGTGCAGGCCAGCCACGGCCAGCCGGAAACGCAGTACGCCGCAGGGCGTCTGCGCATCCACCTGCCAGGCGCCGTTCTGCCAGGGCGGTGCCGCGCAGTGCAGATCGGCGCTGGTGTCAGCACCGGTCTGGGTTGTCAAGGCAAAGCCCAGGTGCGCCCGGTTGCCGGCCAGCGCCTGCCAGAGCCCGGTATAGTCGTCGTCCTGGGGAAACACCGCCACGCCCGAGGCCGGCAGGGCCTCGATCACGGCGCCGTTTTCCCGTGCCACGGCTTCCACCGTGGCCATGAACTCCTGGTGCTCACGCTGGGCGTTGTTCACCAGGGCCACGGTTGGCTGCGCCAGCGCCACCAGCATGGCGATCTCGCCGGGATGGTTCATGCCCAGTTCCACCACCGCCACCTCGTGCCCGGGGCGCAGGCGCAGCAGCGTCAGCGGCAGGCCGATGTCATTGTTGAAGTTGCCCTGCGTGGCCAGCGCCGCCTCACCTTTCCATGCGCGCAGGATCGCGGCGACCATCTGCGTCACTGTGGTCTTGCCGTTGGAGCCGGTGACAGCGATCAACGGCAGCTTGAACTGGGCCCGCCAGCCCGCGGCCAGTTGCGCCAGGGCGGCGCGGCTGTCGGCGACCTCCAGGCCGGGCAGGCCCAGGCCTTCCATACCGGAGCCGGCGTGGCACAGCACGGCGCTGGCACCCGCGTCCCGGGCCTGGGCCAGGAAGGCATTGGCGTCATATTTCTCACCCTTGAGCGCCACGAACAGGTCGCCAGCGCGCAGGCTGCGGGTATCGGTGTGGACCCTTGCCACTTCACAGGCGCCGTCGCCGACCAGGCGTGCTCCCGGTAACCATTGCAGGGCCTGGGTCAGGCTCATCATCGGCTGGTTCATGCGCGTGCCCCCGTCCGCTGGCTACGCTGCTGCAGCGCCTGCGCCACATGTACCCGGTCGGAGAATGGCAGCTTGACGCCTTCCACTTCCTGGTAGTCCTCATGGCCCTTGCCGGCCACCAGCAACACGTCGCTGTCATCGGCACTGGCCACGCACTGGGCTATGGCCAAGGCCCGGTCCACCTGCACCGCCACTGCGGCATGGGCGCCGGTGCCGAGCAGGATCTGGCTGACGATGGCTTGTGGCCGCTCGCTGCGCGGGTTGTCGCTGGTCACCACCACCCGGTCGGCATACCGGGCGGCCACGGCCCCCATCAGCGGACGCTTCACCGGGTCCCGGTCACCGCCGCAACCAAACACGCACCACAACTGGCCGCGACGCTGCGTCGCCAACGACCGCAGTGCCTGCAAGGCCTTGTCCAGCGCGTCCGGCGTATGGGCATAGTCCACTGCCACCAGCGGCTGGCCGTCTTCGCCCAGGCATTCCATGCGCCCGGGTACCGGTGACAGCCTGCCGCAGGCGTCCACTGCAGCCGCGAGCGGCACGCCCAGGGCCCGCATAGCTGCCATCACGCCCAGCAGGTTCGACACGTTGTACTCGCCGATCACACTGGTCTGCAGCGTCTGGCTGTCCGCACTTTCCCGGACCGTGAAGCGCAGACCGCGCGCGGCGTAAACGACGTCACTGGCACACAGCCGCGCCGGTCCGCGGGTCGAGACCGTCCACAGATCGATGCCGGTAGCTGCCAGCGACGCTGCTAGCCCGGCGCCATGCGCGTCGTCCACATTGACCACGGCACTGCCCAGCCCCGGCCAGGCAAACAGCGCCCGCTTGGCTTGCCAGTAGGCATGCATGCTGCCGTGGTAATCCAGGTGGTCCTGGGTGAAATTGGTAAAGACGGCACAGCGAATGCGCGTGCCTGCCAGGCGCTGCTCGGCCAGGCCGATGCTGGACGCCTCCATGGCACAGGCGTCCAGCCCCTGGTCCGCAAACTGGCGCAGACTACGCTGCAGCAGCACGGCGTCGGGCGTGGTCAGTCCCGTAGCAACCACGCTCGCGCCCTGCGGCAAGGTACCGGCCCGGCCAACACCAAGCGTGCCCACCAGGCCACAGGGAATGGCCGCCACCTGGCGCAAGCCCGACAGGGCCTGCGCCAACCACCAGGCAGTGGAGGTCTTGCCATTGGTGCCAGTCACTGCGATCACGTCCAGCTGACTGCTGGGCTGGTCAAAGTATGCGGCAGCGATCCTGCCGGCATCCGTTTTCAGTCCGACGTAGCTGGCAAGTTGATCCGGGTTCGCACCGGCTGCGAAGGCAAAACCATCGACAGCGACATGCTCTACCAGACAGGCGGCTACGCCCTGCGCAAGCGCCGCCGCAACGTGCGCGCGACCATCGCTGTGGGCACCGGGCCAGGCCAGGAAGCCATCGCCCGCCAGCAGCTTGCGGCTGTCAGCCTGCAGTGTCCCGGTGACCCGCTGCCGCAACCATTGCGCCGCCTCCTGGGGGCCGTGCAACTGCTGCATCAGAAGCTCTCCTCGACTGCGGCAAAGATCTGCGGCTTGACCGCCATGTCTGGCTGCACGCCGAGCATGCGCAAGGACTGCTGCACGGTCTGGCTGAACACCGGGGCCGCCACATCACCGCCAAAATACTTGCCATTGCTGGGCTCGTCGATCATCACGGCCACCACCAGCCGCGGCTGGTCGATCGGGGCAATGCCGACAAAGAAACCGCGGTACTTCTTGTCGGCGTAGCCGCGGCCCTCCTGCTTGTGCGCGGTGCCGGTCTTGCCTCCTACAGAATAGCCCATGGTCTGGGCCCGCGGCGCGGTACCGCCCGGGCCCGTGACCATGTGCAGCATGTTGCGCACGGCGCTGGCGTTGTCCTCACCCATGACGCGCACACCGGCGGCCCGGTCATCGCTCCTGAGCATGGTCACCGGCACCAGTTCGCCACTACGCGCGAACACGCTGTAGGCATGGGCCAGTTGGAACAGGCTGACGGACAGCCCGTAGCCGTAGCTCATGGTGGCTTGCTCGATCGGCCGCCAGGTCTTGTAGGCCCGCAGTCGGCCCGTGACGGCACCGGGAAACGGCACCTCGGGCTTGTGGCCGAATCCGACCTGGCTGAACATCTCCCACATCTCGCGCGGCTGCATCTGCATTGCCATCTTCACCGTGCCGACGTTGCTGGACTTCTGGATCACCTCGTTCACAGTCAGCACGCCATGGGGGTGGGCATCGCTGATGGTCGAGCCACCGATCGTCAGACGCCCGGGCGCAGTCTGGATCGGTGTCAGCGGCGTTACCAGTCCCTTTTCCAATGCCAGCGCAATCACGAACGGCTTCATGGTGGAGCCCGGTTCGAAAGTATCGGTCAAGGCCCGGTTACGCAGCTGCGCGCCGCTCAGGTTCTGCCTGCGCGCCGGCGCGTAGCTTGGGTAGTTCGCGAGTGCCAGCACCTCACCAGTGACGACATCGAGCACCACCACACTGCCGGCCTTGGCCTTGTTCTCCAGCACCGCATCGCGCAGCTGCTGGTAGGCAAAGAACTGAACCTTGCTGTCGATCGAGAGCTGGATGTCGCGGCCATCGAGCGGCGGCACCTGCTCGCCAATGGCCTCCACCACCCGGCCCAGCCGGTCCTTGATCACCCGGCGGGAACCGTTGCGGCCGCCGAGCTCCTTGTTGAAGGTCAGCTCAATCCCCTCCTGGCCCAGGTCTTCCACATTGGTGAAACCCACAACATGCGCAGCGGCTTCGCCCTCCGGGTACTGGCGCTTGTATTCCTTGCGCTGGTACACGCCCTTGATGCCCAGTTCGGCAATGCTCCGGGCCACCGGCTCGTCCACCTGGCGCTTGAGCCAGACAAAGGTCTTGTCCTCGTTGTCGAGCCGCTTCTGCAGATCGGCCAGGGGCATCTCCAGCAGCTTTGCCAGACGCTGCAATTGCGCTTCGTCACGCTCCACATCCTCGGGGATTGCCCAGATGCTGGGCGCCGGCACGCTGGAAGCCAGGATCAAGCCGTTGCGGTCCAGGATCCGGCCACGGTTGGCGGGCAGCTCCAGGGTGCGGGCAAAGCGCACCTCGCCCTGCTTCTGGAAAAAGGCATTGCCCAGCACCTGGATGTAGGCGGCACGCCCTGCCAATGCAACCAAGCCCAGGGCGATGGCGGCCACGATGAACTTGCTGCGCCAGACCGGCGTGCGGCTGGCCAACAGCGGACTGGAACTGTAGAGAATGCTTCGGCTCATGGCGATCGCGCCTGCACTTGAGCTTGCCGTGGCGCGCTGCTGGCAGCGGCAACCACCTGCGGATAGCTGACGTAGTGGGTTATGGCCGGCGTGGCGACGCGCATGTGCAGCTGTTCCTTGGCCAGCTTTTCCACCCGCAACGGTGTGGCCTGGGCCCGCTTCTCCAGCTGCAGCCGCTCGTATTCGGTGTCGAGCTTGAGCGACTCGCCGTAGGTCCGGTCCAACGCCGTAAACAGGCGGCGTGACTCGTACTGCACGCTCACCAGGTACAGGGCACTGGCCAGCACCGCCAGCAGCAATACCAGATTGATGCGCGTCATGCAGCAGTCCTCTGCGCCACCCGCATCACTGCGCTGCGTGCACGCGCATTCGCCGCCACCTCCGCCGCGCTTGGCTTGACCCGCTGCAGCGCCCGCAGCCTGGTTGGCAGCGGCTCGGCAAACGGTACCCGCCGGTCATAGCTGGCATGGGCATGCCGGGCAATGAACTGCTTGACGATGCGGTCTTCCAGCGAATGAAAACTGATCACCACCAATCGACCTCCAGGTTGCAACACATGCAGGCTGGCCTCTAGCGCTTGTTGCAGCTCTTCAAGCTCGGCGTTGATGAAAATCCGAAAAGCCTGAAATGTGCGCGTTGCAGGGTTCTGGCCCGGCTCGCGGGTTTTGACCGCGCCAGCCACGAGTTCGGCCAGTTCAGCGGTGGAGACAAGAGCGCCCCGTTCCTGTCGGCGAGCAACAATCGCCTTTGCAATGGGGCCAGCAAACCGTTCCTCGCCGTAGTCACGAATCACCTCCGCAATCTGCCGGACCTCGGCTGTGGCCAGCCACTCGGCCACGCTGAGGCCGCGGCTGCTGTCCATGCGCATGTCCAGCGGGCCGTCGAACCTGAAACTGAAACCCCGCTGCGGGTTGTCGATCTGCGGCGAGCTGATGCCCAGGTCCAGCAGCACGCCGGCCACGCTGGCCGGTGGCAACTCGCCCAGATGGGCAAAACCCAGGTGCCGGATGGAGAAGCGTGGATCGCCGATGCCAACCGCGTGGGCCACGGCTTCCGGGTCCTTGTCGTAGGCGACGAGGCGTCCCAGGGGCGAGAGCCGCTGCAGGATCAGTCGCGAATGGCCGCCGCGACCGAAGGTCGCATCGACATACTGGCCGTCCACGCCCAGCTCCTGCGTGTCGGGTGCATCGGCATTGTTGAGGAGCGCTGTGACTGCTTCGTTCAACAAGACCGTGGTGTGTTGCCATGGGGTGTCCACCACCAGCCTCTAGAACGAGAAACCCTTGAACACATCAGGCATCGGGCTCTGCATCGCGGTGGCTTCGTCACCTTGGTAGCGCGCCTTGTCCCAGAGCTCGAAGTAGCTGCCCATGCCCAGCAGGATGGTTTCGCGCACGATGCCGGCCGCGTTGCGCAACTCGGGCGACACCAGCACCCTGCCGGTGGCGTCGATCTCCACCTCCATGGCGTTGCCGAGGAAGATCCGCTTCCACCAGTGCGCTTCCATCGGCAGGGCGCTCAGGCGCTGGCTGAACTGCTCCCAGGCCGGACGTGGGAAGATCATCAGGCAACCATGCGGATGCTTGGTGATGACCAATTGCCCGGCAGCAGTGGCGACCAGCACGTCGCGGTGCCGGGTCGGCACCGAGAGCCGACCCTTTGCATCCAGAACCAGTGACGCAGCACCTTGAAACACGACAGCACAATCCTCGTTGGGTGGAGTGCCCACCAAGCGCAAACAGGCCCAACGGGACACTATTTACCACTTAATTGCACTTTTTTGCACTGTATCAGTATTTCAGGTCGTCACAAGGCCGCCGAGTAACAAAATTTTGTAATGAAATCAAGGACTTAGAATCAGGATTTGCGGCAATTCCATGGGCAAAAACTGTTCTAAATTAAGTACTTAGGATTTACATTGCAAGTGATGGATGAATTGAAGAAGCCGTCCCGTCAGAGAATGAACCGGGACAGGTCTTCATCCAGACTGAGTTCACCCAGCCTGCCATCGACATAGCTGGCATCAATGGTGACAGTCTGTCCGGACATGTTGGCAGCGCCGAAGCTCACCTCATCCAGCAGTCGCTCCAGCACGGTCGACAGGCGCCTGGCGCCAATGTTCTCGGTGCGCTCGTTGACATCATGGGCGATGCGGGCCAGCCGGGAAATACCGGCGTCGGTAAACACGATCGTCACGCCTTCGGTCGCCAGCAGCGCCTGGTACTGCTTGACCAGCGAGGCATGGGTCTGCGTCAGGATGGCTTCGAAGTCCTGCACCGAGAGCGATTGCAGTTCGACCCGGATCGGAAACCGGCCCTGCAGCTCCGGGATCAGGTCACTGGGCTTGCTCAGGTGGAAGGCGCCGGAAGCGATGAACAGGATGTGATCGGTCTTGACGGTTCCGTACTTGGTCGACACTGAAGTGCCCTCCACCAGCGGCAGCAGATCGCGCTGCACGCCCTGGCGCGAAACCTCGGCACTGCCGGTCTCGCTGCGCGAGGTCACCTTGTCGATCTCGTCGATGAACACGATGCCGTTCTGCTCCATGTTCTGCAGGGCCCGGCCGCGGATTTCTTCCTCGTTCACCAGCTTGGCAGCCTCTTCGTCCACCAGCAACTTTTGCGCCTCGGAAATCTTGAGCTTCTGCAGCTTGCGCTTTTGCTGGCCCATCTGGCCGAACATGCCTCGCAGCTGCTCGGTCATCTCTTCCATCCCGGCTGGCCCCATGATCTCGAGCTGCGGCGCGGCTTGCGCGAGATCGAGCTCGATCTCGCGCTCGGCCAACAGGCCTTCCCGCAGTTTCTTGCGGAACACCTGGCGCGCCGTACCTTCGGGCGCGTCGGCCACCGCATGGCCGAAGTCGCCACGCGGCGGTGGCACCAACACATCCAGAATGCGCTCTTCGGCCGCGTCTTCGGCACGGCTGCGCACCGTCTGCTTGGCCTGCTCGCGGGTCTGCTTCACCGCCACTTCGGCCAGGTCGCGGATGATGGAATCCACGTCCTTTCCGACATAACCCACCTCGGTAAACTTGGTGGCCTCCACCTTGATGAAGGGCGCGTCGGCCAGGCGTGCCAGACGGCGCGCAATCTCGGTCTTGCCAACGCCCGTGGGACCGATCATCAGGATGTTCTTCGGCGTGATCTCGGAGCGCAGGCCCTCCTCGACCTGTTGCCGACGCCAACGGTTGCGCAAGGCTATGGCCACGGCGCGCTTGGCCCGGCTCTGGCCGACGATGTGGCGGTCCAGCTCGTGAACAATTTCCTGCGGGGTCATGGAAGACATGGTGATCGATCAGGTACCGGAGCAACAGCGTCGGGCTGGGGTTTTATAGGGTTTCGACGGTGTGGTGCATGTTGGTGTAGATGCACAGCTCGCCAGCAATTTCCAGCGAGCGCTTGACGATGTCGGCGGCCGACAGCTCCGTGTGGTTGAGCAGCGCCACGGCCGCGGCCTGGGCGTAGGCGCCCCCCGAGCCGATCGTGACAATGCCATTTTCCGGTTCCAGCACGTCGCCGTTACCAGTGATGATCAGTGAAGCCTGGGTATCGGCCACGGCCAGCATGGCCTCCAGACGCCGCAACACGCGATCGGTGCGCCAGTCCTTCGTCAATTCGATAGCTGCGCGCACCAGATGACCCTGATGCTTCTCCAGCTTGGCCTCGAAGCGTTCAAACAGGGTGAATGCGTCGGCGGTGGCGCCCGCAAAGCCCGCCAGCACCTTGCCGTGGTAGAGCTTGCGCACCTTGCGCGCTGTTCCCTTGACCACGATATTGCCAAGCGTGACCTGGCCATCGCCACCAATCGCGACAGACGGTCCTTGCGGCGTGTTGCGGCGCACGCTGATGATGGTGGTGCCGTGAAATTGGTCCATGGTGTCAGTTCGGGGTGATGGCACGCGATACAAGTGCCTGGCAGGCGCGGAGCCGATACGAAAAGGCGTTCTCTCAGTGGGAACGGGCGACTACCTTGGCGTGCTCGGTGATGCCGATGACGTTGAAGAAAACCGCTACCAGCCGGTGCACCTCGCGGAACTGCACATGGCAGTCTTCCTGCTGACGGTCTGCGACCCAGTTCAGGATGCTGCCGGCGGCCGCGAAATCGACCCGGATGAGCCGCGCGCAGGACACGACCAGCCGGTTGCCACCGTGCAGGGCTGCCTCCAGACGCAACAGCACATCGGCGGCGTCACCGGTGATCTCGCCTTCCATTTCGGCCAGAGAAGCCTGCGAGCCGTCCATCAGCATCGGGATCGTCATCGACCGGTCAGCCTCGGCTTCCTCGTCGTCGTCGCCGATCACGGTATCTGACAGGGCATTGCTGCGGTAGGACGGACCATGCTCCGACAGGTATTCGCACAATGGCTCGCGCCACGATGGTGGTGAGACCTCGTAGGTGACGCAATAGTCCAGGGCCACCAGTTCGAACTCATCCTGCATGCGCATGATGCGCAGGGCATCCAGCCGCAAGCGCCAACAGGCCGGATTGACGGATTTGTCGCCGGAGGGCGTGAGATTGCGCAGGCTCGCATCGAACATGCCGGCGCCACTGAAATGGAACTTGAGGCGCTGCCGGCACCAGTCAGACAACAACTGCTCAAGGGCGTCAATGGCGTCAGCCTGAATAACCGTCAACGGGCTCCAGTCCAGATGCCAGGGCGCGGGCGCTCCGGCCACGGCCACACCCAATTGCTGCAAGGCGCGCAAACCCAACTCCGGCGGACAGGTCCAGATCGGCTCTCCCACCATCGGGTCGGCCCCTGGCAACTCCGCCCTTGCAAGAACCCCCTGGCCCAGCAGCTCCGGCACCGAGTACCAGGCTGGTGCCGAACGGCCCATCGACTGGGCAAACTCCAGCGCCATGGCATCAAATCGCTCCTGGTTGCCAGTGGCACGGTAGAGATCAAACAATGCACCCAGCCATACAGCCGCCAAGGCCGACGCCGCGTCGGGCGCACGCAGTGCGGCCAACAGTCCGCTCTCTGCACCAGCGTCGTCTCCATTGGCAAAACGGATGGCTGCGTCTTCCAGGTCCGGGTCCGGCGGCAGTTGACACAGATCCACGGAATACACCGGCGGAACCTGGGTCGGCGGCTGGTACACAGCGGGCGGCGGTGCCGGGTGCTCGGAATCCGAGGCGCGCGGCGGCGCACGCATGGTCAGGTTCGGGTCGCTGGCGACAAAGCCGGGGGGCACCGAATGCCCAAGATGGGTTGCCGCAAATTCGTCGACATCGTTGGCGGCAGCGCGGGCCCGCAGCGGGGCGACCTCGGTGGGCGCATAGGGCTGTACGCTCTGGGCTGAAGCCGGTGGCAGCATCGATGGCAGGCCAGGCAATGTCGGGTCATCCGAGCCGCCCGGGGGTTGGGTCGACACCGGAAAACTGTTGGGAAGCGCCAGCGCCCCCTCCTGCTTGCCCTTCCACCACTGCTTGGACATCTGGGCTTCGATCTCGTCGATCTTCTTCAACGTCATCGCGCGGTCGTCCGGATTGGACGGCATGCTGCTCTGGAAGAACGAGGGTCTGCCGGCCTGGTCTGAACTGCGGTTCGGATCACGGCTGCGCAGCTTGCGCAACTGGTCGAACTCACGCTTGCGGACAAAGTCGTTCTGACGCTTGCGCTCAATCATCTCCTTGAGCGCCTGCTTGGTGTAGCCACTGTCTGGCTGCGAGTCCTGATGATCCAGCTCGGACCAGTCGCGCGTCGGATTGCGCACGAACTTCGCCACCTTGGACAGCAAACCGGGGTTATTGTCTTTGGTGGCCATGGATCAGCGCGTTCAAACCCGCATTGTTGCGCAACTTGGCCTCAGATAGCAGGCCAGGGTCGTCGCACAACGACTCACCATCAATCTCCGAACATCTTCTGCTTGAGCTCGCGCCGCTGCTGTGCTTCCAGCGACAGGGTCGCGGTCGGGCGCGCGAGCAGCCGACCCACGCCGATGGGTTCGCCGGTCTCGTCGCAGTAGCCATAGTCGCCCGCATCGATGCGCTGGATGGATTGCTCGATCTTCTTGAGCAGTTTGCGTTCGCGGTCGCGGGTGCGCAATTCCAGCGCATGCTCCTCTTCGATCGTGGCGCGATCTGCCGGGTCCGGCACCACCACCGTGTCCTCACGCAGATGTTCCGTGGTCTCACCGGCGCTGTTGAGGATGTCCTGCTTGAGAATCTGCAGCTTCAGGCGAAACGCCGCCATCTGCTTTTCGTTCATGTACTCGGAATCGGGCATCGCCAG
>JANMKM010000654.1:0-4874 GCA_031372035.1 Rhodoferax sp.
GACCGCGACGAGGCCGGCACCGAGATCGTCTCGATCATGTTCGAGATGAAGAACGAGAGCGACCGCACCGCGACGAAGAACAGGAACGAGGACTTCCTGAAGGAGCTGGACAAGGACCGCACCGAGAAGGGCTGCGAGTACGCGGTGCTGGTCTCGCTGCTGGAACCCGACAGCGAGCTCTACAACACCGGCATCGTCGACGTGTTCCACCGCCACCCGAAGATGTACGTTGTTCGACCGCAGTTCTTCATTCCCATCATCACGCTGCTGCGCAATGCGGCGATGAACTCGCTCAAGTACAAGTCGGAGCTGGCGCTGGTGCGGGCGCAAAACATCGACATCACGAACTTCGAGACCGAGCTCGACACCTTCAAGGCCGCGTTCGCAAAGAACTACGACCTGGCCTCCAAGCGCTTCCAGACGGCCATTGACGAGATCGACAAGTCGATCGACCACCTGCAGAAGACCAAGGAGGCCCTGCTGGGTACCGACCGGAACCTGCGGCTTGCCTACGACAAGGCGCAGGATGTGACGATCAAGAAGCTGACGCGGGGCAACCCGACGATGGCTGCGAAGTTCGCCGAGCTGAAGAATCCTGATCCTCCGGCTTCCGGCTGAGCCGGGGATTTTCTATCCCGCGGCCACGACCAGGTGCGCCTGGATCTTGCCGGCCACCGGGCCTGTGCCAAGGCGGCTGGCGATTGCCTCTGCTGCGCGGTCGGTAGCGACCTGCAGCGCTCTGGCGTCACGCGCCTCGATTTCATTGCGCAGCGGCGTGCCGTGGCAATAGGCGGTGGCGGCGTCACGTGCCGATGCCGCGCGACTCAGCTTTTCGCGCGTCTGGATGTCGATGTCGGTGAACCCTGCGCGGCTCAGGTCCTGCCGGATCAGCGCAACATCGTGGTAGCCGTGCGGCGTGCGCGCCAGGAACCGCGGCGGGTCGTGTGGAAACAGCGTGGCGACGGCATTGGTCACGTCGTCGGCAAAGGCGTTCTCCTCAATCCGGTCCCAGACATTGAAGACAAAGCGCCCGCCGGGCCGCAGCACGCGCCGCGCCTCGGCGTAGCCTGCCACCCGGTTGGGAAAAAACATGGCGCCAAACTGGCAGCAGACGACGTCAAACGAGGCATCCTCGAACGGCAAGGCGAGCGCATCCGCCTGTTGCCATACGATGCGGCTGTCAGCCCCCTGCCGGCTGGCAGCATAGTCGAGCATGGGCTGGTTGAGGTCGGTCACCACATAGCGCGCGTCGGGCTTGAGCTTTGGCGCCAGCACCCGCGTGACCACGCCGCTGCCGGCCGCCGTCTCCAGCACCAAGCCGGGCGAGGAGGCGGCCACCAGGTCCGCCAGGTCGGCCGCATAGCCCGCGAAGATCAGGGGGACCATCAGCGTGTCGTAGAACTTCGGGATAGAACCCGCAAACACCTTGTCGATCTCAGCCATGTGACCTCCTGGAAACCTCTGGATGCCGCCTTGTGATCTTCAACATCATGCCCGCTCTTCCGAGTTGTTTGACGGCTTCATGCGTCTGAAGCGCCTGAATGCAGCCATCGCGGCGTTGACGACGACTCCCGCGCTCTGCTGGAGTGAGTCCGCGGGGGGTGGAAATGCCCCGGAAGGCTGATGGATAGGGCACGGCGCTACAAGCAATTTTGCAGTTGAAACTCCAATTCTTGCGCTGAACACATTAGATTAATAGTCTTAAAGCGCATGCGATGCCCTTGCAGGTCAATGTGTTCGTCAAAAACACCATCAACCTGGGGATGCAGCAACATACCTTCGCTACTCCACCCCTTTTCCGGCACCAGCTCCTCTTGCGTCCGCAGATAGGTGTACAGCTGGTACAGGTAGCCGCTCTTAAGCACTTCGTCCCGGTATTGGCTGGACGCAAAGATGTGGGTGAACTTGGTGTCGATTACCACCTTTCGCTTGTGCGCGTGGTGGGTCAACTCAACGTCGGTCTGCATGCTTGGCAGATACGGCAAGATATTGCCACTCGCTGAGGCGATGGGCCATGAGAGCCTTCTTCCGGCACACACCTGCCAACCCTGCGGCTCTAGATACATGCGCAGTGCATTTCCAACAGCCTTTTCAAAGAGGCGCCGCACCAGATGCGGCGACGTATCCGCCTTGTACGCATTGGTCATCCCTTCTTGTTCGCTTGGGATCAATGCCTCAAAAACCATCCGCGCTAGATTCACCATGAGCAAATCTGATGTTTCATTGCGACCAATTTGGTCTGCCGCCATTTCTGTGCGCGATGGCATTTTCTGGCCTACGCCCAATCGCCCAAATGCGTTCGAAAGCGACTTGCAGGCATGTACTACTTCCGTATCCTCGACACAGAAGGCCAAGTGGTCCAAAGCTGCCCGTACCAGCCTGTTGCGCGGCGTTTGCATGGTGTGCTCTTCAAAGCTGCACGCGATACGGCCCCGCTCCAGCAACTGACCAGTGACTGTTTGAAGAATGTTGATGCGCCCACGTATACGCGGCAACACGGCATGATTGGGTCTATAACCTTTGCTCAAATTGCGGCGCAACCTTAGCTCCACCACATGCACCAGAAGGCGTGCGACGAGCTCGGGCAAATCTTTGGCAGATTCAGGAGCCACCTTCAACTGGTCTTTGAAACGCACCAGGTCGGCTGCATACAGAAAGAGCAGCCAAATATTGCGCAGGGGTATTTGGGTTGCCATCGCTCAGGTCTGCAACAGCAGCTTTTGAATAGCCTGTTCTGCACGCTCTGGTGCATCGAACCAGTATTCGTGCAGCAAAGGGCCAATTTCTGTGCGTATTACGTCCGCAAACCATGATTTGGCATCGCGCACAGTTTCCACAGGGGTCAAATAAGAGTGACCGATTTGAAACTGCGGCCCGAGGGCACGGTCAGCGGAAACTTCCTGATTCAACGTATCCATCGCCAATTTGATAACGGCAATGACGTTAGGTGCAAGTCCTTTTGCTTCGCACCATTGCATCCAAGCGTCGTTGAAGCAAGGCCCCAGCGTTACAAACGCGAATCGGCGGCGCAACGCAAGGTCAACCAGGGCCAGAGAACGGTCAGCTACGTTCATGGTGCCAATCACATACAGGTTTTCGGGCACGTAGACCTTCTCACCGACGGCCTTGCGGTATGCCAGCTCCATGGCCTCTGCTCTCGAACGCTTGCTGCTCTCCAGTAGGGTCAACATCTCACCAAGTACCTGAGCTGGGTTGCCACGATTTATTTCCTCAATGATGAGTACGTGCTTTACATCCGGCTGCGACCGAGCTGCCTCCACCACTTGCAGGAATATCCCATCCATCAGGGTCAGGCGCCCATCCGCACCCGGTCGGTAGCCGCGCACAAAGTCTTCGTATGACAGTGAAGGATGAAACTGCACAACCCGCAGTTGGTCATCTCGCGGGCTCTTTTGCCCAATCAATGCTTTGGCCAAACGCTTGGCAAGCCACGTCTTGCCGGTCCCTGGAGGTCCTTGAAGGATGAGGTTTTTCTTGTCTTGCCAGCGCTTGAGAATGCTGCCCAGCTCCTGTTCAGTCAGAAAACAGCCTTCTGCCAAGATGTCTGCCACACCATACGTCACAACCTCTATCAATTCATCCTCGACCAACTCTTCAAGCTCATCCCCAGCAGCGGCCAACACTACTGCCGCATTGCCTGCATCCTGAAAGCGGTCACGCCAATATGGTTGCGCCATAAAGTAGGCATAGTCTTGGCCGGTGTCTTCAAACGTAAAACTCACTAGCCGCCTAGCCAGTTCTTCATCTTCGACGCGAGCTCGTGTCACGGTCGAACGGTAGGTGTAAAAGTACCACTCTTTGGGCTTGAAGTCTTGCTCCCACTCAACATCGACAATACGACCATCGCCATGGTTACGAGTGATCGTACCAATTGCTTTCATCCGCATGACACTCACAGAAAGGCCGCGATTGTCAAACGGGAGATCGCGCTTTTGTACAAATGAAGACTTAATGGCGATCCGGTCTCCCGGTTTCATATCCCGAACCTGATCGGCATATTTCTCATCGTTGCCGTTTTGCCAAATGCCTTTGTCCAGAAAATTCGAAAGCTGGTCTCCCTGGTCCCATGTAGCACCCACAAACCAATATTGGGCGTCGGCGGGTTGAACATTGTTTTCAGGCGCACTCTGCCCCTCTTCGTGCCCTTTGAACTTGGTCTGGACACTTTTGAATAGCGTCACAGCCAACTCGTCAGTCAATACCCCTTGCTTTCCGCCCTCAGTTAGCGCCCATACACCACGCTTTGGCGAAAACATCCAATTCGCTTTGGTTAGATAGAAGCGTGCCCATGCCACGCGGTTTTCAAAAGTGGGCCGTCCGTTTTGGTTTGACTGGCTCAAGTCTTCATTCGTGATCCCACCGTGCTGAGCAATGTAGTCATAAACCTGTCGTGCTGTTGCCTGTCCACCGAAATGCAAGAGTGCATCTCTAACTGGGATGAAGTAGCTCACAAACTGCGGAACACCTTCGATCTTTTGTTGGAATATCGACATAGCTCTCTCTTTGATGACATCGACCCGATTTCCTTGCCGCACAGAAGTTGGAATTTCCGACTCTCGCAAGGTTAATTGATTTCTGCGGCGTTTGACGGTGTTGGATTTGCATCGCCGGGTCGCAGACTGGCGTCGACAGCAAATGAAAAATTCACGGCTGGGGAGCAGCGCATGGCAGTTCTGGAAGGTATTGGAGGCGCCAAGTGTCCAAGCCTGCACCGACGAAGCCATGGGCAGGCAGCTGCTGGCGCGCCTGTGCGCAGCCGAGGAGCGGAGTCGGCCAGGGTCGGCCCGTAGGGCTCAGTTGCGCGCTGTTTGAGCCGCAGGCGAGTTTGCGCAACTGCCCTGGTCGGCGAGCAC
>JANMKM010000655.1:0-3530 GCA_031372035.1 Rhodoferax sp.
CCTTGCTTCAGGCCGAAGCCCCAGCGCATCGCCAGGTCTACATCACGCGCGCTCTCGGCAATGCTGTGCAGGTGCACCGCAGCGTAGTGGAAACCGTCGCGCAGGATGGCCCAGAGAAAACGCGCTTCGGCGCCCTCGGCATTGCGCAGCAGTCCCAGGCGTTCGCCCGGCTTTTTCTTCAGCATCCGGCCCACCACCTCGTCGGCCTTCTGGCCGGAGGGCACGTAGTCACCCGCGCCGTCATTGGCCGCCGGGTCGAAGCGCAGGATGTCACGGCCCTGCCTCTTGTAGAAGCCGCCTTTGGCCTTTTGCCCCAGGGCACCCATGGTCAGCAGCTTTTCCAGCACCGGCGGCGTGGCAAAGTTGCCATAGAACGGGTCGGTCTCCAGGCTCAGGTTGTCCTGCAGCGTCTTGATCACGTGGTGCAGTGTGTCCAGCCCGACCACGTCCGCGGTGCGGAAGGTGCCGGAGCTGGCGCGGCCCAGCTTCTTGCCCGTGAGGTCGTCCACCACGTCGTAGCTCAGGCCAAAGTTCGCGGCCTGTTTGATCGTTGCCAGCATGCCGGCAATGCCGACGCGGTTGGCAATGAAGTTCGGCGAATCCTTGGCCCGCACCACACCCTTGCCCAGTACCGACGTGGCAAAGGTTTCCAGGTCGTCGAGCACCTGTGGCTCGGTGGTGGGCGTGTTGATCAGTTCCACCAGCGCCATATAGCGTGGCGGGTTGAAGAAGTGGATGCCGCAAAAGCGCGGCTTGATGCTCTGCGGCAAAGCCTCGTTCAGCTTCGTGATCGACAGGCCGGAGGTGTTGCTGGCCACGATGGCACCGGGCGCAATGAAAGGGGCGATCCGGTGGTACAGGTCGGTCTTCCAGTCCATGCGCTCGGCGATGGCCTCGATCACCAGGTCACACCCGCGCAGCAACTCCATGTGCTCCTCGTAGTTCGCCTGCTCGATCAGCGCGGCGTCCTCCGGCACGCCCAGCGGCGCCGGCTTGAGTTTCTTCAGCCCGTCAATGGCGCGGCTGACGATGCCATTCTTCGGCCCCTCTTTGGCGGGCAGGTCAAACAGGATCACCGGCACCTGGACATTGACCAGGTGCGCGGCAATCTGTGCGCCCATCACGCCGGCGCCGAGCACGGCTACTTTTCTGACTTGGAATCGGTTCATGGATGCTGCTCAGGTGTTTGCTTACTGGATCCGGGTCCAGGTCTGGGTGCGGCCGATGAACAGGATCGAGCCCCGGACTTCCAGCTTCTTGCCGCCCTCGATCGGGGTCAGGCGCAAGGTGTAATTCTTGCCGTCGAGCGGGTCCAGGATCTTGCCGTCCTCCCAGACATCCTTGCCTTCGGCCTTCTTGGCGCCGCGGATGATTTCCAGGCCGACCATGGGCTTGTCCTTGCGGTCATCGGTGCACTGGTCGCACTTGTCGTCAGGCTTGGCGGACTTGGCAAGCGTCTTTTCGATCCGCCCGGAGAGCAAGCCCTTGTCTTCTGCAATGCGGATCTCGGCCTTGACCTCGCCGGTCTTGTCATCAACATTGCGCCACAGGCCTACAGGCGTCATCTGGGCGCTGGCCAGGACGCCGGTGCTGGCCAAGGCCAGCGCAAATACGGTACGCAAAAACATGGGTGTCTCCTTCTGAATGTGTGGTGCTCAGGCAAAAACGGCTTCGGTCTCCAGCAGCACCTTGACGCCAGAGCGCGCCGTGCGCAGCAGCGTAGCAGTTTCAGGGAACAACCGGGCGAAGTAGAAGCGCGCGGTCTGCAGCTTGGCCTGGTAGAACGGGTCGGTGTTGCCGGAGGCGATTTCACGCAAGGCCACCTGCGCCATCCGGGCCCAGAAATAGCCGAACACCAGATGGCCGGCAATGCGCAGGTAGTCCACGGCAGCGCCACCCACCTCATCGGCATTCTGGAACGCCTTGAAGCCCAGTTCCGTGGTCAGCTTGGTCATCTGCTCCCCCAGGTAGGCCAGGGGGTTGATGAATTCGGCCATCTTCTCGCTCACACCTTCTTCTTCCACCAGTGCCGCCACCAGCTTGCCGAACTTGCGCAGCGTGGCGCCGTTGTTGCCCAGCACCTTGCGCCCCAGCAGGTCCAGGCTCTGGATGGTATTGGTGCCTTCGTAGATCATGTTGATGCGGGCATCGCGCACAAACTGCTCCATGCCCCATTCCTTGATGTAGCCGTGGCCACCGAACACCTGTTGGCAACCCGAGGTCGCGATCCAGCCGTTGTCAGTCAGGAAGGCCTTGACGATGGGTGTCAGCAAGGAGAGCATCTCGCCGCTGTCCTTGCGCACCTTCTCGTCCGGGTGATTGTGTTCCTTGTCCAGCAGCACCGAGCAGAAGCAGGCCAAAGCCCGGCCACCTTCGGCGTAGGCACGTGCCGTCAGCAGCATCTTGCGCACATCCGGGTGCACGATGATCGGGTCCGCTGGCTTGTCCTTGGCTTTGGGGCCGGAGAGCGAACGCATCTGGATCCGGTCCTTGGCGTAGGCCAATGCGTTCTGGTAGGCCACTTCGGTCAGGCCCAGCGACTGGTTGCCCACGCCCAGGCGGGCGGCGTTCATCATCACGAACATGGCATTCATGCCCTTGTTCGGCTGGCCTACCAGGGTGCCATAGGCGCCGTCGAGCACGATCTGCGCCGTGGCATTGCCGTGGATCCCCATCTTGTGTTCCAGGCCACCGCAGTAGATACCGTTGCGCGCGCCCAGCGTGCCGTCGGCATTCACCCGGAATTTCGGCACGATGAACAGGCTCACACCCTTGATGCCAGGTGGCGCGTCGGGCAGACGGGCCAGCACCAGGTGGATGATGTTTGCCGCCATGTCATGCTCACCGGCACTGATGAAAATCTTGTTGCCGGTGATCCGGTAGCTGCCATCGGGCTGCGGCTCGGCCTTGCTGCGCATCAGGCCCAGGTCGGTGCCGCAATGCGGCTCGGTCAGGCACATGGTGCCGGTCCACTCGCCGCTGGTCATCTTGTGCAGGTAGGTCTGCTGCTGCTCTTCGGTGCCATAGGAACGCAGGGCCGCGTAGGCGCCATGGGTCAGGCCCGGGTACATGGTCCAGGCCTGGTTGGCGCTGTTGAGCATCTCGTAGAAGCACTGGTTCACGATCAGCGGCAGGCCCTGCCCACCAAACGCCGGGTCGCAGCTCAGAGCCGGCCAGCCGCCAGCCACGTACTTCTGGTAGGCCTCCTTGAAGCCTGCAGGCGTGGTCACTTCGTGGGTGGCCTGGTCGATGCTGCAACCCTGGGTGTCACCACTGATATTGAGTGGAAATGTCACCTCGGCGGCGAACTTGCCGGCCTCCTCCAGCACGGCGTCGATGGTGGCCGCGTCCACGTCGGCGTAACGCGGCATGGCGCTGAGCTGGCCCGTGACGTCGAGCACTTCGTGCATCACAAACTGCATGTCGCGCAAGGGCGGGGTATAGCTGGGCATGGTATTGACTCCTTGAAACAGTTGAATGGCTCAGGCGCGCCGGGTCTTCTTCGGCACCGCGCCCTGGGTGGCGATGTA
>JANMKM010000656.1:0-6086 GCA_031372035.1 Rhodoferax sp.
AGTTCACTGGGCCGTTCGCTCGACCCGGAAGGCTTCGTGGTCAACCACAGGACCGGCACCTTCCTGGTGTCCGACGAGTACGGTCCGGCGGTCCGGGAATTCGACCGCAATGGTGTTCTGTTGCGCACCTTCACCACCCCGGACAACCTGGTGCCGCGCAACGCTGGCAGCGGTACACCGAACTATGCCAACGACACCGGCAACACTGCTGGCAAGCGCACCAACCGCGGCTTCGAGGGCCTGGCGCTGTCGCCGGATGGCAAATTCGCATTCGCGGTGTTGCAAAGCCCGATGCTGGACGAAGGCGGCACCGGCAACGGCGTCTATGCCCGCATCGTCAAGTTCGATACCACCACTGGCACGGCCGTCGGCCAATACGCCTACAAGATGGAGACCGCCAGCCAGGGACGCGGCGTCTCGGCGTTGGTGGCCATCAACGACCACGAATTCATGGTGCTGGAGCGCAACAACCGCGGTATCGGTATCGGTGCCACCCTTTCCGGCGCTGACAAGAATGTCTACAAGATCGACCTGAACGGCGCCACCGACGTCAGCAACATCACGCTGCCGGCCAGCGGTACCACCCTGCCAGCTGGCGTGACGGCGGTGGCCAAGGGCGCGAAGATCATTGACCTCGATGCCAACACACTGGCCGCCCTGGGCAACAAGTCGCCGGAGAAGTGGGAGGGACTCGCCATCGGCCCGCAACTCGACAACGGCGGCTACCTGATTCTCGCCGGCACCGACAGTGACTACAGCGTCACACAGAACGGCTCCAACACGCAGTTTGACGTGTACTTGCGCATGACCGATCCGGATCCCTATGCGTCGTCGATCCAATGCCCGCTGGACCAGGTCACCGGCTGCTTTTTCACCAGCAACAATGCGGCCACCACCCTGACATCTGCCTACATCCTGCTGCCGGGCGTGCTGCACGCCTACGCGGCTTCGGCGGCCGATCTCGCGGGTTTCGTTGCGCCGATTCCGGAACCGGCGACCGCTCTGCTTGCGCTGCTCGGCCTTGCCGGCATCGCCGCGTCGCGCCGGACACGCCGCCTGGTCTGACGCCGCAACGGCACAGACATTGATCAGCCCGGCGCCACGGGGCGCAGTGCGCCGGCGCGTCGGGTCTTGTCGGGCACCACAGACGCATTGCTGTACCCCGGCGCCATCCAAGCCAGCGGTGTTTGCCACGGCACGTTTGCGAAGCAAGCGCCATCGAGGCCAGGGTGCTGCATCACGCCCGCAATGTGGCGCGTCCCTGCACGATCAAATCGCCATAGCTTTCCGGAACGACCCTCAGCCACTTCTGGCCCTGCGGTTTCCTCCCTCGAGGTTTGTACGACGCCCAAGAGAATTTGCCAAAAACATTCACAGGAGAGGTTGAGTGTGGATCAATGTAGCAATGAAGTCAGTATTTCAGTTGCTGGCCTTTTTTGCGCTCCCATTGCGCGCCATGTTTGTACGCGCTGCAAGAACCGGGCAAGCAGTTCAACCTGATGACGTATCCCGCGGGCAAGCGCGTGCTGCCGGACCCGGCCAGCCAAAAGCAGGTGTTCCATGCCATTGCCGATTTCATTGACCGCTATTTGAAATGAGTTTCCCGGCATGATGCTTGCGTGCCGAGGAAACCCTGTAGGCTTGCCTTTCCGCGGACACCCATAATGAAAACTTCACTCCACAACTACGCACCCATGGCGCCATACACCATGCTCCCCCGTTCCTTGTCCATGGTGACTTTAGCTTTGGTCCTGACCGTGTCCGCCCTGGGCTGCGGGGTGTCCCGCGCTGCAAGCCCTGCAGCCGGTGACCCGCACCGCGGCGGCACGTTGCGCCTGCTGGCCGGCTCGGGCGCCGGCACCATCGACCCGCACGTGAACTACACGTTGCAGTTCGCCAATGTGTACCAGAGCGTCTACGACGGGCTGCTCACCTACAAGAAAGGGCCGGGGGCCGAATCGTTCACCATCGTGCCCGACCTGGCCGAGGCCATTCCGAAACCCGAGAACGGTGGCAAGCGTTATGTCTTCAAGCTGCGCAGCGGCATCCGGTTCAGCAACGGGCGTGTGCTGACGGTAGACGATGTGGCGGCATCGTTCCGGCGCATCTTCAAGGTGTCGTCGCCCACCTCGGGCACGTTCTACAACCTCATCGTCGGCGCAGACGCATGCATCAAAAAACCCGCCACCTGCACGCTCGCCGGGGGCGTGATTGCGGATGCGAAGGCCGGCACGGTCACTATCAACCTCACTGAGCCCGACAGCGAGTTCATGGAAAAGATCGCCTTCCCACATGCGTTCGTGTTGCCGGCCGACGCGCCAGCCAAGGACGTCGGCGTGGCGCCCGTCCCCGGTACCGGGCCCTACCAGATCGTCAGCTACGACCCCAAGAAGCAGCTCAAACTCAAGCGCAACCCGCACTTCAAGCTGTGGAGTGTCGACGCCCAGCCCGACGGTTATGTGGATGCCATTGACTACGACTTCGGCCTGTCGGATGAAGACCAGACGACGGCGATCGCCAACGGCCAGGCCGACTGGAAATTCGACCCCGTTCCCGCCGACCGGCTGGCCGAGGTCTCGCAGAAATACCCGCAACAGTTGCACATCTCGCCGCTGACCGCGATGTACTACATCGCCATGAACACGCGGCTGGCACCTTTCAACAACACCAAGGTACGTCAGGCGGTGAACCTGGCGATTGACCGCAATGCGCTGGTAAAAATTTACGGTGGTGCCCGTCTGGCCACGCCCACCTGCCAGGTCCTGCCCCCTGGGATCAGCGGGTACGAGCCCTACTGCCCCTGGACCAAAAACCCCGGCACCGTCTGGAGTGCACCGGACATGGAGCGCGCACGGCAGCTGGTGAAGGAGTCAGGCACCGCAGGCATGAAGGTGCTGGTCAACAGCAACGATGTGGCGGTGGAAAAGCAGATCGGCATCTACCTGCACAGCGTGCTCAAGGACCTGGGCTACGACGCCACGGTAAAGGCGATTTCGTCAAACATTCAGTTCAACTACATCCAGAACACACAGAACAAGGTGCAAATCAGCGTGACCACCTGGTTCCAGGACTACCCGGCACCGAGCGACTTCCTGAACGTGCTGTTCTCGTGCGCCAGCTTTCGCGAAGGCAGCGATTCGTCTATCAACATCTCGGGCCTGTGCGACAAGGGTCTGGAGGCTGACTTGCAGCGGGCGCTGGCCACCGGCGTGACCGACCCCAAGGCTGCAGCGGCACAGTGGGCAGCGATTGACCGCAAGGTGACTGACCTGGCCCCGGTGGCGGTGATGTTCAACCAGAAACGCATGGAGTTTGTCTCCAGGCGCGTGGGCAACTACGTATTCAGTAAACAGTACTATTTCATTTACGCCCTGGCCTGGGTGAAGTAGGCCGATGCAGACTGATGGCCTGTGGGGCCCGGTGCTACGGCGTCTGTGGGCCGACGCCGCAGCGCGGTGCGCGCTGGTGCTGCTGCTGGGAATCACGCTGGCGTGCGCCGGCGCGCCGCTGTATGCCACCCACATCGCGCAAACCGACCCGTTCCACTCAAACATCAGCGGCGAAATTACCCTGGACGGCGTGCAGCGCCCTGTCATCGCAGACAACACCGAAGGCCTGGGCCTGGGCCAGACGCCGATCGGCCCGACCGGGCGCGCGCAATACCTGCTGGGCGCTGACAGCCAGGGCCGCGACGTCGCCGCGCGGCTGCTCTATGGCGGGCGGGCATCCCTGCTGATTGCCACCGTGGCCACGCTGCTGTGCATGGCCCTGGGCGGTACCCTGGGCATCGTCGCGGGGTATTTCGGTGGTGTGGTGGACATGCTGCTGTCGCGCCTGCTGGATGTGCTGTGGGCCTTCCCGGTGTACCTGCTGGCGATATCGCTGAGCATCGTGGCGGTGGGCACCGGCCTGCATCTGGGGCCGCTGGTCCTGGAAAGCGACAACCCGCTGCTGCCAGCCTTCATCATCGGGCTGGTGGGTGCCCCCTATGTAGCGCGTCCGGTGCGCGCTCAGGTGCAGGCGTTGCGCCGCAGCGATTTCGTGCTGGCAGCCATCGGCATCGGTGTGCCCACGCCGCGCATCCTCTTCATGGATGTCCTGCCGAACGTGACCAGCACCCTGCTCGTGTTGGTGCCGCTCCTGATGGCCATTAACATGCTGACCGAATCGGCGCTGTCGTTCCTGTCGATCGGCGTTCAGCCGCCCTCGGCCAGCTGGGGCACCATCATCCAGGACGGCATCGCGCTCTTGTACACGCGCCCGCTGGTGGCGCTTGCGCCGGGCGCGGCCATCATGCTCACGGTGCTCTCGCTGAACCTGCTGGGCGAATCGCTGCGCGACGCGCTGGACCCCCGCACTGCGGGCTTAGGCAAATGATCCGGCCGCTGCTGGCGCGCCTGGCGCAAATGCTCTTCGTGATGGCCGGCATCAGCCTGATCACCTTCGCCATCTTCTTTGCGACCCCGGGCTCCGACCCGTCGGCCCGCATCGCCGGGCGCAACGCCACGCCAGAGGTTCTTGCTGCCGTGCGCCTGAGTTTCGGCCTGGACGAGCCCCTGCCCGTGCAGTACGGCCTGTTGATGAAGCGCCTCTTCGTCACGCAGGACCTGACCAGTTTCATGAACCGCGGCGAGCTGGTCGTGCCGCAGATTGTTGCGGCTACACCGGTGACGCTGTCCCTGGTGGGAGGCGCAGCGCTCTTGTGGGCAGGCGGCGCCCTGGTCATGGGCGTGGCCGCGGCACGCCGGCCCGGGCAGGCGCTGGACCGCATGCTGATGCTGCTGGCCTTGCTGGGCATTTCCATGCCGGTGTATTGGCTCGGCGCGGTGGTGAACCTGGTCACGCAAAGCCGCTGGCATGACACCTGGCTCTTCAGCTGGGTGCCGCCGCTGGGTTATATCGCTTTCTCCGACGACCCCTGGGGCTGGTTCAAAGTACTCCTCTTGCCCAGCTTCACGTTGGCAGTGTTCTACATCGGTCTGTACAGCAGGGTCCTGCGCTCGGCGCTGGTCGAAGCGCAGCAGCAGGATTCCATCCGCACCGCCCGCGCCAAGGGCCTGAGCGAGACACGGGTACTGCTGGCGCACGCGCTGCGCACTTCGCTGTCCAGCGTGGTTACGCTGTTCGGGCTGGACTTCGGCGCGCTGGTGGGCGGCGGCGCGCTGCTCACCGAGGTGGTGTTCGGCCTGCCCGGCATCGGCAAGCTGACCTACGACGCGCTGCAGACGCTGGACCTGCCCGTCATCATGGCGACCGTGATGTACGCGTCCTTCTTTGTCGTGGCTGCCAATGCGGTGGTCGACATGCTGTATGTGTTTATCGACCCGAGGGTGCGTGATGCCTGAACCGCTGCTGCAGGTGCGCGACCTGCGCGTAACGTTTCCCGGCGCCCACGCGCAAAGAGGCCCGCTGCGCGCGGTGGACGGCGTGTCTTTCGATCTGGCGGCCGGGGAGGTGCTCGGCGTGGTCGGCGAATCGGGTTCGGGCAAGAGCGTCACCCTGCTCAGCGTGCTCGGGCTGCTGGGCACCAACGGCGTGCAGGTCGAAGGCTCGGTGAGCTTCAAAGGGCGCGAACTGCTGGGTCTGGCCCCGCACGAACTGCAGCGCCTGCGCGGCAGTGACATTGCCATGGTCTTCCAGGACCCGATGACGGCGCTGACACCCGTCTACTCCATCGGATGGCAAATCGTCGAGCAATTGCGCGCCCACACCGACCTGTCCCGGGCGGCAGCAAAGGACCGCGCCATCGAGTTGTTGGCCGCTGTAGGCCTGCCCAACCCGGGCGTGCAATACGGGCGCTATCCGCACCAGCTGTCAGGCGGCATGCGGCTGCGCGCGGTGATCGCCATGGCCTTGTCGTGCAACCCGGCGGTGCTGGTGGCGGACGAGCCCACCACCGCGCTGGACGTGAGCGTGCAGGCGCAGATTCTGGAACTGATCCATCGCCTGCGCAGCGAGTTCGGCAGCGCCGTCGTGTTGATCACACATGACATGGGCGTGGTGGCCGGTCTGGCCGACCGGGTGATGGTGATGTACGCGGGGCGGGTGGTAGAACGCGGAACCACGCGGCAGCTGTTCGAGGCACC
>JANMKM010000667.1:0-5628 GCA_031372035.1 Rhodoferax sp.
GGGTGCATCGCTGTAGTACCAGGTGTTCAGACGATCAAAGCTGGCCGGCGCGTGCTTGACTGCCACCGGCAGGGTCGTGCCGTTGAGCCAGGCGTTGATGTGGCGTGCCGCCTGTTTGCCATGACCGATCGCCACGGTGACGTTACGCTCGGCAGGCACCATGTCGCCACCGGCAAACAGGCCGGGGTGGCCGGTCATCAGGGTCGCTGGATCGACCTGCACCATGCCGTCCCGTAGCGTCAGGCCAGGCACACCATCGAGCAGCGACAGATCGACGTCCTGGCCCAGCGCCAATACCAGCGAGTCGGCCTCCAGCGTCTCGAACTCACCCGTGGGCTGCGGGTTGCCCTGCGCGTCTAGCGTCATCCTCTCGATGGTCAGCGCGGCCGGGTTGCCGTCGCTGCCCGCTTGTTTGATGGTTGACAGCCACTTCACAATCACGCCCTCATCGAGCGCCTCTTCGATCTCGAAGTCGTGTGCCGGCATCTTCCCCCTTGTGCGGCGATAGACGATGATGGCTTCGTTAGCGCCCAGGCGTTTGGCGGTGCGCGCCACGTCGATGGCGGTATTGCCGCCACCATAGACCACCACGCGGCGGCCCAGCATCGGCAGCTCGGCACCCTCCATCGATCGCAGCACCGCCACGGCGTCCAGAATGCGCGACGAGTCCTTGGCCGGTATATAGGCTCGCCGGGCAATGTGCGCGCCAACAGCCAGGAAAGCCGCGTCGAAGCCGCCGTCCAGCATGGTCCGGGCGATGTCGCTGACCTTGGTGTTGAGCTGCACGCTGACCCCGATGTCGATGATGCACTGCATCTCGGCATCGAGCACATCGCGCGGCAGGCGGTACTTGGGTATGCCAAAGCGCATCATCCCGCCGATCTGCGGACCGGCTTCAAACACCGAGACGCGGTGACCCAGGCGCCGCAGCTGATACGCTGCCGACATGCCCGAGGGACCGGCGCCAACCACCAGCACGTGCCGGCCGGTCTCCTGTGCCGGTGGCGCGAAACGCCAGCTTTGCTGGAGCGCTTCATCGCCGAGGAACCGTTCCACCGAATTGATGCCCACGGGCGCATCGAGACGGCCGCGGTTGCAGGCACCTTCGCAGCTGTGGTAGCAGACGCGGCCCATCATCGCCGGGAACGGGTTGTCGCGCGTCAGGTGGCGCCAGGCGGCCTCGTAGTCGCCGCTTTCGGCATGGAACAGCCAGCCCTGGATGTCCTCACCGGCCGGGCAGGTACTGTTGCACGGCGGCAGGCGGTCGACATAGCGCGGACGCTCGGTGCGCCATGTGCCGGTCTTGTTGGCCAGTGACGAGCCGGGGTCGAGCGTGATCGCGAAGGGCTTTTGCATGGTCATGCTGACACCCCCTCGTCCAGCAGCTGGAAGCGCCTGATGTTGCGCTCGGCATCTGCCTGGATACGCGCCAGCATCTCGGGGTGACCCTTGGCGCCAAACAGGTGTGCAAAGCGCTTCTGCGGCTTCAGGTATTCGTCCACTGGAACGCGGTGCCGGATCTTCGTCACCGCTGTGACCTCGCCGTATTCCGCCTCAAACACCGGGAAGATGCCGGTCTCGCGCGCCAGTCGCGCCAGCTTGATGGTGTCGTGGCTAGCCGATCCCCAGCCCAGTGGACAGGGCACCAGGATGTGCAGATAGCGCGCACCGTAGATACCCATGGCCTTTTCGACCTTGGCCTCCAGGTCTCGCAGGTCGGCCACCGTGGCCGTGGCCACATAGGGGATCTCGTGCGCCATCGCGATAAGGGGCAGGTTCTTGCCCTTGCCCAGTTCTGCTCCGGGCTCGCTACCGACGGCCATGGTGGTGGCGGTGCGCGCGGCGTAGGGCGTGGCCGAACTGCGCTGCACACCGGTGTTCATGTAGGCCTCGTTGTCGTAGCAGATGTACAGCACATCGTCGTTGCGCTCGAACATGCCCGACAGACAACCGAAACCGATGTCGGTGGTGCCACCATCGCCACCCTGGGCCAGCACGCGCACTGCACTGTGCCCATGCCCGGCCTTGATCGCCTTGACCTTCAGTGCCGCCGCGACGCCAGTGCCCACGGCCGCAGCATTGCCGAACAGCGAATGGATCCACGGCAATTGCCATGACGTCTGCGGGTAGGGCGTGGAAAACACTTCCAGGCATCCGGTGGCGGTAACCGCGATCAGCTGGTTGCCGGTGGCGCGCATCGCGGCGTCCACTGCATAGCGTGCACCCAGCGCCTCACCGCACCCCTGGCATGCGCGGTGCCCGGAGTTGAGCGAATTGCTGCGCTCGGTGCTGGACTGAACACTGCGGTCTTCGGGCGCGAGCAACCGGTTGCCTACAGTAAAGGTACCGGTCTGGTAGAACTTGACGGGCGCATTCATGGTCAGTGCACCTTGGATGCGACGGCGCCAACATCGCGCAGCAGGTTCTCGGCGATCGGCCCGCTGCGGCGCACTAGCGCTTCGCGTTCGAGCTGGCGGTTTACGATGCGCCAATCGAGGTCCATGAAGCTCAGCGCAGGCAGCGTGTCGGCGATGGCCTCGCGCAACGTACGGTGCAGCGATGCCTTGGTGATGGCACGCCCGCCGAGGCCGGCCACCACCGTGTAGCCATGCAGTTGCAGGCCGGACAAAGCCAGACGGACATCGGTCGAGACAACACCACCCAGGCCCACCGAGAAGCTCTTTTCCAGGACCACCACACGCCGTGCTGCCTGCAACGCCGCGCGCACGGCGGCCAGCGGGAACGGTCTGAAAGAGCGGATGCCGAGCACGCCGATCTTCACACCCTGCGCGCGCAGTTCATCGATGGTGTCCTTCAGCGTGCCGATGACCGAGCCGAGCGCCACCACGATGGTCTCGGCGTCGTCGCAGCGGTAGCCCCGCACCAGCCCGCCACTGTTACGGCCGAAGCGCTGCCGGAACTCCTCGGCAATACGCGGGATGACCTCCAGCGCCGACAACTGCTTGGCGTGCGCCAGGTAGCGAACCTCCATGAAAGCCTCGGGGCCGACCATCGCGCCGATCGACACCGGTTCGGAAGGATCGAGCACCTGCCGCGGCTCATAGAGCGGCAGGAAGGCGTCGACCTCGGACTGCTCGGGCATGTCCACACGCTCGTAGGCATGTGTCAGGATGAAACCATCCATGCACACCATCACTGGCATCGATAGCTCTTCGGCCAGCTTGAAGGCCTGGATGTGCAGGTCCAGTGCTTCCTGGTTGCTTTCAGCGAAGAGCTGGATCCAGCCGCAGTCGCGCTGGCTCATGCTGTCGCTGTGGTCGTTCCAGATGTTGATCGGTGCGCCGATGGCACGATTGGCCACCGTCATGACGATGGGCAGGCCCAGGCCACTGGCGTTGTAGACTGCCTCGGCCATGAACAGCAGGCCCTGGCTGGCGGTCGCGGTGTAGGTGCGTGCGCCTGTGGCAGAACTGCCGATGGCCACGCTCATGGCTGCGAACTCGCTCTCGACGTTGATGAACTCGCAGGGAGTGAGCGCGCCGTTCTTGACCAGCTTACCCAGGCCCTCGACGATGTGCGTCTGTGGCGAGATCGGGTAGGCGCAGATGACCTCGGGGCGACACAACGCCACCGCTTGGGCCACAGCGTGTGAACCCTCAATTTGTTTGAGCATGGGTCAGTTCCTCGAGTTCCCTCTTCACGAAGTCATAGGCCTCGGTAGCCGCAGCGATGTTGGCGTTGGCCACCTTGCCGGTGAACTTCGCACGGATAGCCTGGCCCACAGCGTCCAGCGTGATCAATCCGGACAGCGCGGCAAAGCCACCCAGTAGCACGGCGTTGGGCAGGGGTCGGCCGAGGTGCCTGAGCGCGATGTCCGTTGCCGGCACGGTGGTCAGACGCTCGGGGCGGAAGCGCCGTTCTATGTCCGCCAAACCCAGCGCATGAATATTGCGCTGGCTGTTGATCAGCACATAGCCGTCGGGCTGCAAGCCCTGGAACACATCCACCTGGTGCAGCAGCGTGGGGTCCTGCACGATCAGTACGTCGGGTGCCAGGATCGGCTCGCGCGAGCGGATCTCAGCGTCAGCGATGCGGCAGAAGGCCACCACCGGCGCACCGGTACGCTCGGAGCCGAAGCTGGGAAAGGCCTGCGCGTGGCGACCCTGCTCGAAGGCCGCAATCGACAGCATCTCGGCAGCGGTCACTACGCCTTGGCCGCCACGGCCATGGATACGAATTTGCAGCATCGGATGAATCCTGGATGTTCTGGTATCGCGATCCATCATAGGAAGGTGGACCCCCCCGTTGCATGACCTGCATCAACCCTTGACGAGTTGATGCAGCAGTGGGGTTGCCAGCAGTTCCGGGCGCGGCATGACGGTTTGCCGGGGTCAGGCCTGATGGACAGGGGTCCGTCCGCACCAGGGTCGGCGCGCAGGCGCCAGCAACATGGCAACGCCTCAGGCGGCCGAGCTACCGGACGCCAGCAATCTCGAAGGCCGCGCTGACGCCAGAAAGGATGCCAATGACCACTGCGTGTCCGACGGCGGTCACCAGCATGCCCCGTAGAAACGCGTGCCAGCGGATACCGCTGTAGAACTGCGACGCGGCCCAGCCGAAGTAGACATACCACGCCGCCCAGAACGCTGCAGTCTGCCAGTACGTCGGCACCGCGGTCGGGTTCAGCAGTGCAATGGTGGTTAGCGCGAGCGCGCGCACGCCCAGGGCATAGGCCACCAGAACCATGTGTTCGGGCAGGGTCAGACGTGCGCCACGGAACAGCAGCGCGCAGATGCTGCCCAGCAGCGGCAACTGCACCAGCAGCACCAGATTGAAGTGCCGATGCAGCAAGGCGGCCGGGCCGCTTGCGACCTCCTGCGTCAGGGCCTGGAAGCCCGACAGGTTGAGTGCCAGGGCGGTAAGTCCTACCAGCACGACCAGTGTCGCAAACGGCCCGTAGTAGCGGCGCCGGCGACCCTCGACGTACTCGCGGGCGATGCCGCCTGGACGGGTCAGCAGTGCCCACGCGAAGACGACTGGCCCGCGCTCGACGTTCACGAACATGTGCAGCAGGTCACGTGTCATGTCGGCGATCGACAGGCGGGCAGTATCCGTGCGCTGGCTGCAGTGCGGGCAGAAGCGCGCCGCTTCGGAAACCGGCGACTCGCAGTTCAGGCAGCGGCTCTCGCTCATGGCGCTGCAGTGCGAAGTCTGCGCCGGGACACCCTAGCGCTGCTCTCGCAGATCAAGGGAGCAGGAGACGGGCCGGGTGGCGCTGCGCCAGCCGTCATGGCGCCACTGCCTGCCTGAACAGGCGTTCGCAGCTGCAGGCGAGAAAGCCGGTAGACCGCATGGACATGGCAGGGAGCGATGCTATTTAGGCAGCATGCGGAACTTCGCCAGATTCACGGGCGTGGCCCGCCAGATCTCCTCGGCGTACTGGGCAATGGTGCGGTCGGCGGAGAACGGCCCCATGCCGGCGACGTTGCGGGCCGCCATGCGGCTCCACAGCTCCGGGTTCTGGTACAGGCTATCCACGCGCTCCTGCGCCGCGACATAGCTGGCATAGTCCGCCATCAACAAGTACTGGTCTCCCCAGTCCACCAGGATTTCGTAGATGGAACGGTAGCGCTGCGGCTCGTCCGGGCTGAAGCGCCCGTCGCGGAT
>JANMKM010000682.1:0-9374 GCA_031372035.1 Rhodoferax sp.
CCTCGGGGCCGAACAGGATGGACAGCGGCATCGCCACCGCCCCCATCTGCAACACCGCCATGTAGGCCACGGCGGTCTCAAACCGCTGTGGCAGCACAATCGCCACCCGGTCGCCGCGCGCCACACCCAGGCCTTGCAGCGCGGCGGCCAGCCGGTCAGCCCCCTGTTGCTGCTCCGCGTAGGACCACGACTCTCCCGTGGAGCCCGCAGAATACGCACGGACAGCTACTTTTTTTGCAGCGTCCGGGTGCGCCGCCCAGCGTCCGCAGCAGACCTCCGCCATGTTGAAGGAGGCTGGCACCAGCCAGCGGAAGCTGCTGTGCAGCGCAGCGTGGTTGTCAGGGGCCGCGGTCTCGGACATGGGCGGTCTTTCGTATGATGGTGCAAATGTACCAAGCCCGACGTACCTCCAGCAGCGAGTTTGTCCCTATCCGGCATCTTTCGTACCACGTGCGCACCTGGGGCCAGCGTGCCGATGGCGAGGTACCGCTGGTGCTGGTGCATGGCTGGATGGACGTGTCGGCCTCGTACCAGTTCGTGGTGGATGCCATGGCCCAGGACCGCTTCATCATTGCACCCGACTGGCGTGGCTATGGCCTGACCGAAACGCCCAAGGTGGACAACTACTGGTTGCCCGACTACCTGGCGGACCTGGACTTCCTGCTCGACCACTATGCCGGTGAGCAAGCGGTCGACCTGGTGGGCCACAGCATGGGCGGCAATATCGTGATGCTGTATGCCGGCGTGCGGCCACAGCGCATACGCCGGCTGGTGAACCTGGAGGGTTTTGGCATGCCCGCCACGCAGCCGTCGCAGGCGCCGGCGCGCTACGCCCGCTGGATGGACGAGCTCAAGAGCCTGCACCGTGGCGAGCTGGATCTGCGGCCCTATGCCGAGGTTTCCGGCGTGGCGCGCCGGTTGATGAAAACCAACCCGCGGCTGACAGCCGACAAGGCCAGCTGGCTGGCCAACCACTGGGCCCGGCCCAACGAACAGGGCCAATGGCAGATCCTCGGTGACCCGGCCCACAAGATCAGCAACGCCAACCTGAACCGGGTGGAGGAAGTGCTGGCGCTGTACCAGAGCATCAGCGCGCCGACACTGGCGGTGGAGGCCTCGGACAACAGCCTGGAGCAGTGGTGGAAGGGCAAGTACACGCTGGCGCAGTATCACGAGCGGCTCAAGGCGGTGCCGGATGTGCGCGTGGAACGCATCGACGACGCCGGTCACATGATGCACCATGACCAGCCGGAGCGCCTGGCGCGGGCGCTGGAAGCCTTCCTCGGCTGAGGCAGCAACCGGCACGGCAGGAACCCCCGATGCGCTGGCACATGGTGCAGCATGGCTTTGCCACACTGCACACCCACTACTACAAGGAAGCCACCTGCTGGCAGCAGGCACTGCAGGGCCGCGACTGGGTCGGCTATGCCAACATCAAGCTGCCGCAGCGACTGGCAGAGGAACTGCAGTTGCTGCCCAGCTTCGTGCTGCCGGCTGACGGCCGGCTCGACCCGGACCCGGTGTCGCGCGAAGTCACCGACTACCTGACCTTCTCCACGGTGTTTGCCGAGCACTGCGAACAGCATGTGACGCCGCGGCTCACGGGTGACGACGTGGTGGTGGTGACCTATTGCACGCACCGCGAGCTGTTCGGTGCGGCGATGTGGCTGCAGCGCCTGCCGCCGCAACAGCGGCCGCGCATGGTCTTCATCTTTCATTTGCCGGACCTGAGCTGGACAATCGCAAGCGACCGCAGTGCCATCACCGGCAACATCAGCGCCTGGCGCCATGCAGCCAACCAGTTAGCGGCACAGCTGCCGGCCGAGCGGCGCCTGATCGGCACCACCACACCGCGCCTGGCGGCCTGCCTGACCGAGGTCCTGGGCATGCCGGTGCATGCGCTGACGCTGGTGCTCCCCAGCGTCTCCGAACACAACCGGCCCCGGCCGGCGCTGCGCTACGACCTGGCACTGCCGGGCGAGTTTCGCTGGGAAAAGGGCAGCGCATTGTGCGAGCAACTGCTGCTGGAACTGGCACGGTGGCGCCCTGGATTGCGCTTTTCCGTACAGGTACGGGAAGAGGCCGAGGCCCATGCATTGCAGCAGCGGCTGCAGCAGCAACAGTTTGCCGGTTCGCTGGATCTGGTCTTTGGCCCTTTGACCATGGCCGAATACGCAGAGCGCCTGTGCGCCGCGCGGCTGGCGCTGCTGGCCTACCTGCCGCAGCGCTATGCCCTGCGCGGTTCGGGCGTGGCTTTCGAATGCTTCATGTATGGCATTCCGCTGGTGGCGCCTGGTGGCACCTGGATCGCTGACCAGATCGAGGCCGGGCTCGGCGCCGGCGTGCTGTTCCACAGCTGGGAAGTCGCACCCATCCTGCAGGCCGTGCAGCAGGCGCTGCTGCACATCGAAGCCTTGCAACAACAAGCCCGGACCCTGGCGCCACCCTGGGTCGCACGCAGCGGTGCCCAGCCGATGCTGCGCATGATCTGCCAGCACCTCGGGTTGGACTGAGAATCCAGGTTCCAAGAGCATGCGGGTTCTGGCCGTCACCCATTCGCTCGGCGCCAACGGCGCCGCCTGGAGCCTGTATGACTTGCTGTGCGCGGTGCTCGACGCCGGGGGCCGGGCCGACGTGCTGTACCGCGGCGATGAGCCGCTCAAGGCGGCACTGCTCGCACGCGGAGCCAGGATTGTGGAGAGCGTGCAGACGCATGACTACGACCTGGCACTGGTCAACACCCTGCTCGACCATGCCCGTGTGCCAGAGCTGGCGCCCTTGCTGCCGGTAGTGTTCTGGGTCCATGAAGGTCTGACATTGCCCAGCAACCACATGGACCTGGCGCCGCGCTGGAGCACCGCTTTTGCGCTCAGCAGCCGGATCGTGTTCCAGACTGCCTGGCAGGTGAACGAGGTCTACAAGTCCTTCCTCAGCACCGTGCCGGCACACCGGATCACGGTGGTCGGGCAACGGGTGTCGCAACATGTGGCAGCGGCGGCCAGCGGCAGCAACCACACGCTGGCCCGGCAGCCGGGCGAACGCTGCCAGATCCTGAGCGTGGGCAGCGTCTACCCGCGCAAACGCCCAGGCGATCTGGCCGAGGTCGTGGTGGCCCTGGCAGCGCAGGGGCTGGATGTGCACTGCAGCTTCGTCGGCAGCCTGGAGGCGCTGGACCTGCTGCCTGCGGACATGCTGGCACTGCTGCGCGGCCGGCCAGACCGCTTCACCCTGGCCGGCGTATTGGAGCCGCAGCAGGTGGTGCAACAGATGCTGGGCGCCCACGCCTTCTGCCTCACCTCGGGCGATGAGAGCTTCAGCATGGCGGCGCTGGATGCCGCTGCCATGGGCTTGCCACTGGCATTGAGCGATCTGCCCGGCACGGCGGACGTCTGGCGCCATGGCTTCAACGCCCTGCTGGCGCCACCGGGCGCGGTGGACTGCCTGGCCTGGAATCTGCGTGCCCTGCTGCTGGACCGGCCACTGGCCGCCAGGCTGGGCACGAACGCAGCTGCCACCGCCCAGCGCTTTCGTCCGCAGCCGTTCCTGGAGAGCATGATGGGCGTGCTGCGCCAGACCGTGGCCGATCCGCATCCCGCTTTGGGGTCCTGACAACCGTCCGGCCGGTCAGGCCTTGGGGCAGCGCAAAGGGCCCGCAGCCCCAAGGATGAGAAAATAGCGGCTTTCAAGATAACCGGCCGGATCATGGACGCAGAACGCATCAACCTCATTGGCACCCAGTTGGCAGATCTCAGTGGGCGTACGCACGCCCTTCGGGGGTATCTTTGACTACGATGCCAAAGCCGAACGCCTGAGGACCGTCAACGCCTCGCTGGAAGACCCCAAGGTCTGGAACGACCCGAAGAAGGCCCAGGAACTGGGCCGTGAAAAGAAGACGCTGGACACGGCGGTGCTGTCGCTCGACAACCTGACACGGGATCTGTCCGACAACCTCGAGCTGTTCGAAATGTCCAAGGACGAGGGTGACGAGGCCGGGCTGCAAACGATTGAGCAGGACACGGCGCGGCTGGGCGGGGTTATCGAACAGCTGGAGTTCCGGCGCATGTTCAACAACCCCGCTGATCCGCTGTCAGCGTTCCTGGACATCCAGGCCGGCGCCGGCGGCACCGAGGCGTGTGACTGGGCCAGCATGCTGCTGCGCCAGTACCTGCGCTATGCCGAGCGAAAGGGCTTCAAGGCCTCGGTGGAGGAGGAATCCGCCGGTGATGTGGCGGGTATCAAGAGCGCGTCGATCAAGATCGAAGGTGAGTACGCCTTTGGGCTGCTGCGCACCGAGACCGGTGTGCACCGGCTGGTGCGCAAGTCGCCGTTCGACTCCTCGGGCGGGCGCCACACCTCGTTTGCCTCGGTCTTTGTCTATCCGGAGATCGATGACTCGATCGAGATCGACATCAACCCGTCGGATGTGCGCACCGACACCTTCCGTGCCAGTGGCGCCGGCGGCCAGCACATCAACAAGACCGATTCCGCGGTGCGGCTGACGCACCTGCCCACCGGCATCGTGGTGCAGTGCCAGGACGGGCGCAGCCAGCACAGCAACCGCGACGTCGCCTGGAAGCGCCTGCGCTCGCGCCTGTATGACCACGAAATGCGCAAACGCCAGGAAGAGCAGCAGAAGCTGGAAGACTCCAAGACCGATGTCGGCTGGGGGCACCAGATCCGCAGCTACGTGCTGGACCAGAGCCGGATCAAGGACCTGCGCACCAACGTGGAAATCTCGAACACGCAAAAGGTGCTCGACGGCGACCTCGATCCCTTTATCGAGGCTTCGCTGAAGCAGGGCGTGTGATGCGGATTGAAGCCCTGATCTTTGACATGGACGGCACCATGGTGGACTCCATGCCCTGGCACGCCAGGAGCTGGGTGACTTTTTGCGAACAGCACGGCATTGCCCTGGATCTGCCCGAACTGATGCGCCGCACCACGGGTCGCACTGGCCATGAATGCATGTGCGAGCTGTTCCAGAAGGAGTTGCCGGCACAGCAGACGCTGGCGCTGATTGCCCAGAAGGAAGACCTGTACCGAGCGCTGTTTGCGCCGGTGTTTGCCGAGGTCCAGGGCTTTCGCGCCTTTGCCGCCCAGGCGCGCTCCAAAGGCTTGAAGCTGGCCGTGGGTACAGCCGGCGACCGCCACAACATTGCCTTCACCATGGGGCATCTGCAATTGCCGACAGCTCCGGATGCCATCGTGGGCGGCGACGAGGGCCTGCCCGGCAAGCCCCAGCCCGCCATCTTTCTGGAGGCGGCGCGGCGCATGCAGGTCGCGCCCGAAGCCTGTATCGTGTTTGAAGACGCACCCCTGGGCATCGAAGCCGCCCGGCGCGCCGGCATGCGGGCCGTGGCCATCGGCACCAGCTACGGAGCCCAGGCACTGGCCGGGCCGCACGTGCTGGACCACGTCCCTGATTACCATGCATTGATGCACAACAAGTTTCTGGAGCACATTCATGCTGCAAGCACGTGACGCAACGGGCCACGCCACAGCCGTTCGCCGGGAAGACTATGCCCCGCCCGCCTACTGGATCGACAACGTCGACCTGACTTTCGACCTGGACCCGGCCAAGACCCGGGTGCTCAACAAGATGACGCTGCGGCGCAATCTGCAGGTGCCGCAGCAGCCGCTGCGGCTCGATGGTGATGACCTGAACCTGGCCCGGGTGCTGGTCAACGGCCTGGGCGCATCGTTCAAGATCGATAACGGCCAGTTGGTACTGGACAAGCTGCCGGTGCAGGATGACACACCGTTCGAGCTGGAAATTTTCACCACCTGCGCACCCGCGAAGAACAGCAAGCTTATGGGCTTGTACGTCAGCAACGACTCCTTTTTCACCCAGTGCGAGGCCGAAGGCTTCAGACGCATCACCTATTTTCTGGACCGGCCAGACGTGATGGCCAGCTACCGCGTAACGCTGCGGGCCGAGCGCGCACGCTACCCGGTGCTGCTGTCCAACGGTAATCTGGTCGAGCAAGGGGCACTGGGCGGACCCGGCAATGAAGGCCGCCATTTCGCCACCTGGGTGGACCCGTACCGCAAGCCCTGCTACCTGTTTGCGCTGGTAGCGGGCAAGCTGGTGTGCCGCGAGCAGCGCATCACCTCACGTGCGGGCAAGCAACACTTGCTGCAGATCTATGTGCGACCGGGCGATCTGGACAAGACCGAGCACGCCATGCACGCGCTGATGGCGTCGGTGGCCTGGGACGAAGCCCGTTTCGGCCTGCCGCTGGACCTGGAGCGCTTCATGGTGGTTGCCACCAGCGACTTCAACATGGGTGCCATGGAGAACAAGGGGTTGAACATCTTCAACACCCGCTATGTCCTGGCCAACCAGGCCACGGCCACGGACAACGACTTCGCCAGCATCGAGTCCGTGATCGGCCATGAGTATTTCCACAACTGGACTGGCAACCGCATCACCTGCCGCGACTGGTTCCAGTTGTCGCTGAAGGAGGGTCTGACGGTTTTCCGGGACCAGGAGTTTTCGCAGGATCTGTGTCCGAACGACTCGGCCCGGGCTGTCAAACGGATTGAGAACGTGGGTGTGCTGCGCACCGCTCAGTTCCCCGAGGACGCTGGCCCGATGGCACATCCGGTGCGGCCCGACAGCTATATCGAGATCAACAATTTCTACACCCTCACGGTCTACGAGAAGGGCGCTGAAATCGTGCGCATGATGCAGACCCTGGTGGGCCGGGAAGGCTTTGCCCGGGGCATTACCCTGTACTTCAGCCGCCACGACGGGCAAGCCGTGACCTGCGACGAGTTTGTCCTGGCCCAGGCCGACGCCAACCCGACATCCGATCTGGCGCGCCTGTTGCCAGAGTTCCGGCGCTGGTATGCGCAGTCTGGTACGCCCCGCTTGCAAGCCACCGGTCATTACGACAGCCAGGCCCGAAGCTACACGCTGACCTTGCGCCAGCACTGCGCGCCAAGCCCCGGTCAGCCCGACAAGCTGCCCTTCGTGATGCCGGTAACGCTCGGCCTGGTCAGCATGGATGGCCAACAGCTGGCCTTGCAACTGGATGGCGAAAGCCGGGACCACGGCCGTGAGCGCACCGTGGTCCTGTCGGAAGCCGAGCAACAGTACTGCTTCGTCAATGTGGACGCCCAGCCTGTGCCATCGATCCTGCGCAATTTCTCGGCACCGGTGGTGCTGGACTACGCCTACAGCGACAGCGAGCTGCTGACCCTGCTGGCACACGATGGCGACGCCTTCAACCGCTGGGAGGCGGGCCAGCGGCTGGCGCTGCAACGGGCCCTCAAAGCCATCAACAGCCACGCCTGCAGCAATGGCGAGGCGCCGCTGGACGAAGCCTTTGTCGAAGCCATGCGCTCAGTGCTGCGCCATCCGGAGCTGGATGCCGCGTTCAAGGCGCTGGCCTTGACACTGCCAAGCGAAACCTATCTGGCCGAACAACTGGACGTGGTCGACCCACAAGCCGTGCACCGCGTGCGCGAAGCGATGAATGCGCAATTGGCCGTGGCACTGGCGCCGGATTGGCAATGGGCCTTCGAGACGCACCGGGCCAACGGTAGCTATCGGCCCGATGCTGTGTCATCCGGACGGCGGGCATTGGCCGGCCTGGCGCTCAAGCACCTCTGTCTGGTGGCCCAGCAGACCAAGGACCCGCTGTGGCCGGGCCGAGCCTACCAGTGTTTCAAGGACGCGGACAACATGACCGATCGCCTGCATGCGCTGGCCGCACTGGTACACAGCGCTGACCCACTGGCGGCGCAGGCACTGGCGCGCTTTCACGCCCTGTTCAGCAAGGAAGCGCTGGTACTGGACAAATGGTTCGCTTTGCAAGCCGGAACCAGCGACCGGGGCGGCAATGTGTTGCCGCTGGTACGCCAGCTCATGCAGCATCCTGACTTCAACCTGCGCAATCCCAACCGCGCCCGCAGCCTGATCTTCAGCTACTGCACCGGCAACCCCGGCGCCTTCCACCGGGCTGACGCGGCAGGCTATGTGTTCTGGAGCGAACGCGTACTGGAGATCGACCCGATCAATCCGCAGCTTGCAGCCCGGCTGGCGCGCGCCATGGACCGATGGAACAAGCTGGCCGAACCCTTCCGCAGTGCAGCGCGCGAGGCCATCGCCCGGGTGGCAGCCCGGACGGACCTGAGCAATGACGTGCGCGAAGTGGTGGACCGGGCGCTGGCAGCCTGATGCGCAGCAGGCTGCCCCTGCGGCGGCGGCGGCGGCGTGCGGCGGCGGCGTGCCTGCCAGATATAATGGAAAGCTTGACGCCGGTGTAGCTCAGTCGGTAGAGCAGCTCATTCGTAATGAGAAGGTCGGGTGTTCGATTCATCTCTCCGGCACCAATACAGAAAACGAAAGCCCGCTATCTATTTGGTAGCGGGCTTTTTGACTTGCCGTTGATGTAACGGCGGATGTAAGCGAATATCCCGGAATTTGGCCTGCGGTGAAGCAGAGGTGAGCTTGCAACTATGAGCCTTCTTCAAGAAATCATCAGCGAAGCAGTCGCAAGAGACGCGGACGTTCCACGCCTCCTCCGTCTGTGCATGTTGCTCGCTTCTCGTCTTAAACACGAACCCCTCAGGGAGTGGGCTCGCCGTGAGCTTGACGGGTACCCCAACGACGTTCCGCTTCCCCCGTATCGAGTGCTGAGGGTCAGAAATCAGGGGAACTTTTCGGGAGATTGGCAGGGCACCCTGGAAATACCGCTACGTGTATTGCCCGAGAAGACAAGAGAGTTTTACCGAAATGCGCACGTCCGAGACAGCCTGGCTGAGTGTGCAAATCTTGTTTCGGGGGCACGAGCAGAGTCGTCGCGGCTAAAGATTCCTTGGCCTATTGAACTTGCCGTAAAGTACGGAAGCAAAGTTGCCAACGGAGCGCAGTGCACTTCGGCCTGGATGGAAGTCTCAATCTCTGAGATGGTCGGCTTGGTGGATCGAGTCAAGACGCGAGTCCTAGACTTTGCCATGGAAATTGAAGCGGCCGACCCGAATGCTGGCGAAGTCAAGGGACCGGGCAGTGTCGTTCTCAGGGAGGAGCAAGTGACACAAATATTCAACACGACCATCAATGGCGGAACTGTACAAAACATTGCAATGGGTAGCGCAGGAGCGACTCAGGCAGCAATCAATGGGATTCAGCCTGGTGATATTGCGTCGCTGCTTGGTGCTTTGTCCAACCTTGGCGTTGACCCCGCCGCCACAGCGAGCCTTGCCACGGCCCTAGAAGTTGACCGCAATGCAGGCTCAAAAGGCATGGGCGCGAAGGCTAAGGAATGGCTTGCAGACCTGGCCATCAAGGCGAGTCAAAAGGCAACTGAAAAAGGTGCCGAAACCCTAGCCGTCTCTGCGGCCAAGGCCATTACTGCTTTCATTGG